>JALSKH010000072.1 GCA_026988975.1 Campylobacteraceae bacterium | reverse complement strand
ACGAATCCTTTGAGATAGTATATCATAACCCTTTCATCACCACATCATAAAGATAGTCAATTTCAAAATCTTCCAAAAAAACACTCTTCTTGCTATGAAAAAAGTCAAGTATCTTTTTGGTAGGCATAGACGGGCTGTAGATACAGGAAGGATGTGCAGGTTTAAAGGCTTGCATGAGTGCGATATCATCTTCTATACGTTGTTCACAAATGAAGCAATTTTCTTCAGGGTAGAGCCTTCCCTCATAGTCGAGCAGGGTAATGTAGCTCTCTACAACAATGCGCTTGGGATTTTGTTTGTCCCATTTTTTTGCTGCACTGAGAAGCAAATCATAGTAAAAAGCTTCTAACTCTTCAGCATCGCGTAAGTGTGGTTCAAATTTTTTAATGAAATTGTGCCACATGAGGAGTTTGTTTTTGTCATGTAACCAAGGAAAGCCCATATGTGAGAGCGAACGAAGTCTAGGCATAAAACGCCCATCTTCTCCCTCTACTTCAAAGTCTATCAAGTTACCCAGCTGTAAAATGGAGTGTCTCGCCCCAAAAAAACGATAGTAGGTTCGTATCTCAGTATCTGTCAAAACGACTGCAATAGAGTCTTCATTTTTGGCTTTTTTGACTGAAAGTATGAACCCTTTGATGCAGACTCCTTTGTTTTTGTTAATTATAGTACAAAAGGAACAAAAATTTGCTTCTAAACGTCTATTGTGTTATACTATTATCTATTTCAAGTAGGAGAAATTTATGATGACATTAGAAGTACAGAATAAAGAGATAGAACGTTTTATAGATAATCGTTACGGTAATGACATACAGAGTCTATGGCAGGATTTTAGCTCTTTTGTGAAGGTCTCTTTGTCTGATGACTACGCAAGTATTTCAAAAGAAGAAGCCAAACTCAGGGTAGCCAAAGCCATAGAAGAAGTGGAACTAGGCAATGCAGATATGCTCAGCCAAGAAGAGTATGACAAAGAGATGAATGCCTTTATGAAAACATTATAGAAGTATCTTTTATGAGAGTTGTTAGAAAAAGAGAATATCTACTTGAACTAAAAAATATACTTTCATACATAGCTCAAGACAGCCCAAATAGAGCTAGGGCATTTAAAAAACAACTCGACCTTAGAGTCGATGGGCTAGTACATTTTCCCTACAAATACAGACAATCCATCCATCATAATAACAAAGCAGTAAGAGACCTTATATACAAAGGCTATACTATCGTTTATAGAGTAAATGAAGTAAACCAGAGCATAGAAGTTGTAGACGTATTTAAGTATCAAGACAAATAGTCATGTTTTTTTATGTACGTTTAATAGTATGTGTGTAAAATATACATAGATTAAGACTAAATATGTATATATAAAGGAGTTGCTATGTTAGAACTAGGTATTTCACAAGCACAATCGCAATTTACCAAATTACTCAACAAAACAGCCATCATCATAGATAAAAAATCAAACATTAAAAGAGCAGTGATGATGCCCTATGAAGAGTATAGCCGTTTGATGAAAATGGCATCACAAAATAGCAGTAAAGATGAGGGTATCTTTGACCAGTTTGTTGGTACATTAGACAATACATTTCAAACAGATGACAGTAAGTATCACAAGATAGTAGATTGAAAATTTTTATAGATACTAACATTTTTCTAGATGTCATTTTAAATAGAAAAGATGTTGCAGATGCTACTCAGATACTAAACAGTTGCCATCAAAAATTATTTGATGGGTATGTTGCAGACATCACACTGCTAAATATCGACTATATCGCTTCCAAACAGACCAAAAACCTTAGAGACTTTTTAGACATTATCAATCAAACATTTACAGTGGTAGGAGCAGACAATAAGATGTTTGATATGGCATTTAAGATAGACAACAATGACCTCGAGGATACTGTGCAATACGTCTGTGCCTACACAGAGCAGTGCAGTCTCATCGTGAGCAATGATAAGAAGTTTTATCGGGGGAGTATAGAAGTTTTGGATAGTGTGGAGTTTGTGGAGAGGTATTTGGTGTAAACTCGTGGCGAAGCTGAAGCTTCGGTATGTTTTATTGGAATTTTGAACCACTTAACAACACAAATATCGATATGCATTCCACAGCTGGAGCTGTGGAACGAGTAAATTTGATTATTTACAAAAATTTGATATACTAGAGATATATTATATTTCAAGAAAGGTAAATTATGACTACTTTAAATATTGGCACCAATGATATGACTGCTATTAAAGAGATTCAAAAAATGGTAGTTCAAAAATTTCATTTTGATGTACAGATTATAGATACAACAAACAATAAAAATACTACAAAAACCAAGTGGGCTGAATTTGCTGAAAAGATGGATGGATTATTTACCCCTGATATTGTTGAACATATTAACGCTAGCAGAAAAGAAGCTAGAGACAATTTTATAGCTAATGCCTAATTGATGAACAACCATTATTTACTTGATACCAATATTATTTCATATCTAACAGACCCCAACTCTCCCCATAGAGAAAGTGTCAAAAAACACCTTATGGCACTTACTCATGAAGATACTATTAGTGTTTCGATTATTACACTTTATGAGTTGTCATATGGACTTCATAGCTACAAAAGCACCAAAGAAAGCATCGAACTATTTAAACAAGGTATTCACTTTATAGAGCAGTATTTAGAGGTGTTACCTTTACACGTGCAAGAGATTGATATTTTTGGAAAACTCAAAGCCAAATATAAAGAGGCTACAGGTATTCAAAATAAAGCCAACAAGAAGAATGATTTAGATTTTCTTATTGTTGCTACTGCTATTCATCATAACGCAATACTGATTAGCAATGATATGATTTTCGATAAGCTTTTTGAGATAGAACCTAGAATTAAATATGAAAATTGGGTGAGTTAAATCTTATTATAAAGCACTATTGGAATTTGAGCCACTTAACAACACAAATACCGATATGCATTCCACAGATAGAGCTGCAAACGAGTAAAAGCCTAAGGCTCCAACACTAAGCACAATTTAGTTAGAAATTTAAGTAATTTTGATATATAATAGTCTCTAATGGGGCTATTTTTTATTTTGAAAAATCTGATAATATAGTCAGAAAGTTTGGAATACCAAAA
>JALSKH010000071.1 GCA_026988975.1 Campylobacteraceae bacterium | reverse complement strand
CTAAACTTGCCCCACAATCCCAACACCCTATGGGTTGAGCGTGGTAGCGTCTATCTAATGGATTAGTGTACTCCTCTTGACACGCCTTGCACATCTCAAAAAACTTCATAGAGGTATTGACCCTATCATAAGGTAAATCGTAAATAATGGAGTAACGCACCCCACAATGGGTACAAGTTATGAATGGGTAGCCATAACGACGATTAGTGGGGTCAAAAAGCTCTTTTTCACAGGCTTTACAGATGCTTACATCAGGAGGGATATTAACCTCAACCTCCCCCTTACGCTCTGTCTCTATGATTTTAAAATCATTAAACGCTTGATACGCTATCTCTTCACAATCTAAACTATCAATAGAAGCTAAAAGAGGCAATTCAAACTCAATGGCTGTAAGAAACTGTTTCAAAGTTAAACTATCGGTATTGACAAAAATTTCTACCCCAAAACTACCATTACTTACTGTTCCAGTTAAAAGATAACGCTTAGCTAAAGTGTAGATAAAAGGGCGAAACCCTACCCCTTGGACTGTGCCTTTTATGGTTAGTTTGTAGGTGTTATTGAACATTAATACAAAAACCCAAATAACCAAAGAGGAATTTTGTTGCCAAAGCCAACTTCAATATTATCAGCTACCACAAAAGAGTTATCTATATCTTTTATCTGATTAAAACTTTTGTTTTTGCCCCCTATCTCAAACAAATATTTATCATCAACTAAAAAATCACCCTTATTAGGAATGCTAACATTATGTATATGTCCCAATTGACTTGCAAAAAAACTCTCTCGGAGTGTTCCTATCTTGATGTCATTGCAATAAGCATAATTTAAATTAGTGTTATTGAGATAAATTTTATCAGGTTTTAAAAAGATATTATCGCCTTTGGTTTTGGAGCGTAAAACATTCAATATCTTGCCTCTATGAAGATAATTTAAATAAAGATAGAGGGTATCTCTATCTGTCCCAATTTTTGCACTTAATTCTTTAATATTTAATTTAAAAGGTTCAGATTGGCAAATGAGTGTAACTAACTTTTTTAGATTAATAATACTCTCATACTTCATACTAAAAATAGCAGGAATATCTGTTTCAATTACTGTGTTAATGGTCGATTTTAATTTAAGTAAATAACTACTTTTCTCTTCAAAATAGAAAGGATAAAAACCATATTGCAAATACTCTTTCCAATGCTCTAAAACCTTTATCTCTTTTTTAAGTTCGTATCCATATTCTAAATGATTTTGAAGTATCTCCTCCAAAGAGATAGGTTCAAACTTTTTATCTAACTTAATTTCCAAAAACTCTCTAAACGATAAACCATTCATCTCATACAAAACAGCTCTTCTGCTTAAGTCTGCTTTCGCGTGTTCGAGTTCAATGGCTGATGAACCAGAGAAGATGACATTAAGTGATAACATATCATAAATCTGTTTTAACTCTATCTCAAAGTTTTTATATTTATGAATCTCATCAATGGCTAAAACTTCTCCCCCTACTTTAGAAAACTCTTTAGCTATCTCTAAAAGAGAGGAGTTTAAAACCTCTAAACTATCAGCTGAAACATAAAGTTTTTTATGAAGTGGTATCTCTAACTTTTTAAGATATTGTAAAATATAAGTGGTCTTGCCAACCCCTCTTGCTCCTACAATACCAATTAACCTATTATTATGGTTTATCACTTTTGATACATAACGCACATAATCTATATTTTGATTTTCCAAATATTCTAAAAAGTTTTGATGCAATATCTCTATCATAAATATTAAGCTCTCTTTTTTACAATTATACTATTTTAGGTTTAAACCTAATTTTTTTTAAATTTATTTAGGTTATAACTTAATACTACAAATACAAAGCCCCATGAACAGCCGACTCCTTACCTATAGGAAACTTTTTACCCATCAATGGATTATATTGTCCCAATGTTCTTTGGATTCGACCATAAAGCGATTGATTTGCAAATGTTTCTCCTGTTAAAACAATGGTTTTAGTATCTACTTTGTCAATGAGTTGAGGGACAATCTCACCGATGTAGTCACCAAAAGATTCGTAAATACTGTAACACATATAAGCGTTTTCAACATCTCCTAACTGATAAGACATAATAGAGGTTAAAAACGCGTAATTGTCAAAACGGTTGTCTTTAACCCTTGTGTCAATTTGTAGTCCACCTTTTCCTAAAAAGCTTAAAGCTTCGGCTGAAATTCCCTCAAAACTCTCATTGGCTAATCCTAAAGTAATGGCTGTTACCTCAAAGATGTCCATGTCACCCTCTAGCTTGTCAAGTCGTTCCCAAATCTTTGGATACGCCTTTTTGTAGTTCCCTACCAAACGGTCTGAACCCTCTCTAAGCGTTGATATTTTTTCCCACAAGTTATCGGACTCAAAAGGAATGGGAGGCACAGCGTTAATGATATTTTTTCCGTTGTAGTACAAAAAGTTTAAGTTTCCATCAAAATGTACCCCTATGGCTTTCTCTCCTACTTTTCCATATTCAGCTAAAACCGACATCATAGAGGCTTTGTATTGAGGAACTTTTTGTTCATTAGCGTGACCAGATTCAAACTCTTCTGTCTCTAAAATGTTTACCCCTTGACCTTTGATGCTGTCAAACTTCTCCATAGCGTCAATAATGGTCTCACCCTCTACCTCAACAGCCAACAGATTATGGGCTAAGGCTACCATGCTATTTTCATTTTTAGCAGTAGTTGGGAAGATAATTCTCTCACCTGAAACAAAAAGTTTATCATCTTGATTGACAAAGAGTTTGGTATCTTTTTGAGAGCTAATAGGCAGGTCAAAATCCACTAAAAAGTCAGCCTCTTCACTTCCATTACACTCAATGTACGCGATATATTCTAAGCCAGCATTTAAAATCTCACGAGCTAAAAGCATGGTCATACCATCATCGGGGTATTTTACCAAAGCAGATGAACCGTAAAGTGCTTTTATCTCATCTGATTTGGTAGCCACTCTAAGCAGAGGTCGTTCAATACTAAGCAAAGCGTTAAACTCTTGTTCTACCAACATAAGGTGGGTGTTAATCCCTCCTGCTGAAGCCATAAGTAAGGTAGAAAGCTCTACATTTTGCTTACTTGCTTCTGAAAAAGCGTAAGGGTTTTTATTTAAACTAC
>JALSKH010000070.1 GCA_026988975.1 Campylobacteraceae bacterium | reverse complement strand
TATGCACCTTGAATAAAAAGCATCCAATTTTTCATCAGATAGTGTAAACTTAGAAGGTAAAAAGAGGTACAGGGATTGTATATCTCTAAGAATGAAGGAGCAAACTTTTGGCTACATATTCTTACAAATCTACAGAAACAAGGTGTAGAAGATATATTGATCACATCTGTTGATGGTCTGTCTGGTTTCCCGCAAGCCATTAATAGTATATTCCCTAACACAGAGGTTCAATTCTGTATTTTGCATCAGATTAGAAACTCACTCAGATATGTGGCTTCCAAGAACCAAAAAGAGTTTATGCAGGACCTGAAGCTTGTTTACAAGGCTGTATCCAAAGAAATAGCAGAAGTTGAGCTTGATAAACTTAAGAAAAATGGGGTGCTATGTATCTTATAATTATTCAATTGTGGAGAAGTAAGTGGAAAAACCTCTCTTATTATTTCAAATACTCAGCAGAGATTAGAAATATTATTTATACGACTAACATTATAGAATCGGTACATCGTAAATTTAGGAAATTGATTAAAACCAAAGGGACTTTTCTTAATGAAAATAGATTGATGAAACTATTGTATATGGGTATTCAAAATACATCTAAAAAATTGACTATGCCAGTTTGGAATTGTCATTGACCATGTCTCAATTGGCTATCTTTTTTGAAGGGAGATTAGCCAAATATCTAGGGGTGTAGTTAAAAGTGGCTGAAACGGAATTTTAAACGCTCTCTCTATAAAATATTTTAATAATTTTATCCTACAAACAGTGTTACTTTTTTGTTAGAGTAGTTTATTTTTAGTTTACACATTTGGGGTACTCCTTTCCTTGTGCTCTTATGACTCTATTTTAAGATCCTTTAGATCATTTATCCAATGCTATTGCATAATTTGGGTTCAAAGGGGAATAACCTCTTTCCTGTCATTGAGAAATCTCATACTCTTTTTACCACCTTGGCATTGTATCGCATGCTCGTAGAAGCTTAGTTGTATAGGTCTTTCCTTAATGTATATTTCTTATTCTTGATATATCTCTTCTGGGTCTAGTTCAGACCCTTATATTTATTCTCAAAAATTATATAAGCTCTATCTTCACTGGTGTATGATTATAATCTGGTTCTTTGCTCTCTAAATCGTAAATGTCAGAGGTCAAAAAATTGATATTTCTATCAGATACAGGCATAGCAACGCTATTTACAACGATACTATCAGTAACCTCAACCACAGTCTCAAGTGAACCAAATTTTGAAGAGACCTTAACTTTATCTCCTTGTCCTAATCCAAGTTGCTCTGCATTTTTAGGGTGAAACTCTATAAAAGTCAATGGCTTGTGTTTTTTAAGTGAATCTATTTCACCTGTTTTAGAGATGCTGTTCCATTGGTCTCTTATGCGAATGGTTAACAACAAAAATGGGTATTCTTCTGTAGGTTGAAGAGATAGATTTTTATTTTTTACACTGTGGAGGTTAAACTTTTTATTCTCGGTCAATGCATTATGGTCTTTAAAAAAATCCTCTCCCCATCTAAAATTCTCTCTACCGCTGTCGACTGCTTTTAGATTCATTGTATGATGATTCATGTGTCCATCTTTTGAGAGTTTTGTCATCTCTAAAAACTCTTTGTAGATGGCTTTTGCATTTTTATATTTAAAATGTTTTTTAAACCCTAGCTCCTTTGCCAGTTCACAGAGTATCTCCCAGTCAGCCTTTGCTTGCGGTACAATAGATTTGTTAAACGCTCTGTTATAGCTTATACGTCTCTCCATATTGGTATGATGACCTTCTTTTTCACTCCATGGTTTTGCGGGAAGTCGGATATGTGCAAACGCTTGAGTAAGAGTGTTTTCATATGCATTGATTTCAACAATAAAAGGAATATTCTTGAGGGCTTTTTCTATGCGATTTCTGTTAGGAAGTGAATAGATAGGATCGGTATGCATGACAATAAGAATATCAAGCTCACCTCTCTCAGCAGCTTCTATCATCTCCATAATGGTCAAGCCTTTTTTCTTAGGTATGGTCTCCACATCACTTTTCCAAAATTTTGCTACTTTTTCTCTGTTTTCTTTTGAAAAGTCCATGTGTACTGCCAACATAGTTGCCAAAGCTCCTACTTCTCTCCCACCCATAGCATTTGGTTGTCCTGTCTCAGGAAGCATACCGTTACCTGCTGTGCCTATACGATTGAGTATAAAGTGTAGATTAAAAAGTGCCAAGTTCTTGTCTACACCTTGGGAACTCTGGTTAAAGCCCATTGAGCTTATAGAGACCATCTTTTTATTCTCTTTTATCAATGTGATAAAGGCCTCAAACTCTTCTATGGAAATGCCACATTTTTTTACTTCTGTCTCTATATCTAATGCTGTTATATCCTTATGGTACTGCTCAAAATTGTTAAGGTTTTTTTGACAAAATTGTTCATCTATGTACCCGTCAAGAAACAGTTTTGCTGAGACGGCATTAAGGAAATCTATATCCATACCAGGTTTTATCGGCAGATGCAGGTTTGCAAACTCTGCACTTTTGGTCTCTCTTGGATCAATGACTACTAGTTTTTTCCCCAGTTTCTTTACAGCCTTTTTAATATATTTCTCATAAAAAACAACATGTGCTTCAGCAGGATTGGCTCCTATAAGAATGATAAGATCAGTATCTAACACATCTTGCATCTGGGATGGGACAAGATCAACCCCTAAAGCCTTTTGTAAAGCCACCACACTGCTGGCAATACACGTTCTTGAATTTGAATCAATATTACTCGTACCTATAAATCCTTTAAAAAGCTTATTGGCTACGTAGTAATCTTCTACGAGTACTTGCCCTGCTGAATAAAAGCCAATACGAGCAGGCTGGGAGTTGGTAATTACTTTGGAGATAAGGTTGATTGCTCTATCCCAAGACGAATTTTTAAACGGTTCATTAATATCATGGCGTATTTTCACCTCTCCCAGCCGTTTTTTATCGACACTTTTAATTAATGAAGCCCCTTTAGAGCAGATACCTCCTCTGTTTATCACAGACTCTTTTTGCGGTTTTACTATTTTTTTATTTTTGTCAATCTCCAAATTGCATCCCACCCCACAATATGAGCAGACGGTGTTAGTAGGTTTATTGAAAACGTTTGTTAGCTTAGTAAAAAAAAA
>JALSKH010000069.1 GCA_026988975.1 Campylobacteraceae bacterium | reverse complement strand
AAACTGCCTCGCATATGATGCTTTCTCATTCTGCCTAGGTGTGTTTATAGTGCGTAAGGTCAGTTATAAATTCCACTATATCGTCAAAATCCAGTCGTAGACGTTTAGGCTGCTCTTTTACTCTGTATCCAAAGGGCAATATGAGTGAAGTTTGGAACTCATCTGTATCAAGTTTTAAAATTTTATCAACTTTCTCTTTCTCAAAACCTTCGATCGGACATGAGTCTATATCGAGCATTGCTGCGGCCATCATCATATTT
Organism: Campylobacteraceae bacterium; assembly: GCA_026988975.1. GTDB lineage: Bacteria > Campylobacterota > Campylobacteria > Campylobacterales > Sulfurospirillaceae > JAADIZ01. The sequence continues at coordinate 2,899 of JALSKH010000069.1, read as the reverse complement.
GCAGCTGCTATGTATGTCTGTCTTGCACCCCATGCAAATATATCTGCATCAACTCTTTTGGCTTCTATAAAAGTTTTGTAAACACCGATATATCTCTGTATCATATCATCTGGCAAATCTCTTCTTTGAAATCTTTTTTGAGGTATGCCACTTTGTAGTTTTAGAGGATTTATGGCACCCAAAATCACGACAAGATGTGAGCAGGTTGTGATTTGTGGCTGATCCCAGCAAAATGGTTTTAACTCCTCTTTTAGCTTTTCGTTCGTTATAACTAAAAATTTCCACCCCTCCATCCCAAATGAGGAAGGTGACATTCTGCCTGCTTCAAGTATGTATCTTATGTCCTGCTTGTTTATTTTTTTCTTCTCGTCAAATAGTTTGCAAGCATGTCTAAATTCTAGTGCCTTTGTAAAAATCTCTCTATTTTGCATCTTTAGCTCCTTCTTTTTTGAAATAGTATCTATAATATGTTATAATGTCAAGAACTATCTAAAAAGTAATATACATACCAAAAGGATACTAATGAATGTAGAATATAGAGGAAAACAGTACAAATGCCCGTTTGAACTCTCTTTGGATTTGGTAAGTGGTAAATGGAAAGGGCTGATTCTCTGGTACCTAAGCCGCGGAACATTACGCTATGGTGAGATAAAAAAGCAGCTAGGGACAATCACTCAAAAGATGTTAACCCAAACCCTAAGAAAGCTAGAAGAGGATAGACTCATCACTAGAAAAGTATATCCCGTAGTACCTCCAAAGGTAGAATACACCATAACTGACAATGGATCAAAGCTGATACCAATCTTTTCACTTTTGCAAGAGTGGGGAGAAGAGATGGGAGATGTTTTGAGTGTAAACAGCTCTACATGTAGAGGTTAAAATCACTACCTATAAAATAAAGCACTATTTAGGGTTTTTGTCAGAGTCAACAGTTTATAAACAATTTAACAAAAGGTAAAATAATGCAAAAAATTGAGAAATTAAAAAAGATAGCCACCGAGGCGGGAGAGATTTTAAAAGAGGGGTTTTATGCTAAAAAAGATGTGTCACACAAGGGTGTTGTAGATCTTGTGACTCAATACGATGTCGCAGTTGAGAAATTTGTGAAGTTAAGATTGAAAGAGGATTTTCCAGACTATTTTATAGTAGCTGAGGAGAGCCATGAGGGTAGTTATCACTATGATAAAGCCATATATGTGGACCCGATAGACGGCACTACCAATTTTGTTCATGGTGTACCTCATGTCGCTATTTCTATCGGTCTTTGGGAAGGTGGAGAGCCGATGATGGGTGTTGTTTACAATCCAATTTTAAAAGAGTTATATAGTGCACAAAAAGGCAAAGGTGCTTATCTAAATGACAAAAAAATCTCAGTAACCACCAAAATGGATCTTCAGCAGTCACTCATCGCTACAGGTTTTCCATACTCTAAAGTAAACAAGGGAGTAGAGTATAAATGGGTGTTAAAATGCCTGTCAAATATACTCGCGGATGTGAGAGACATTCGCCGTTTTGGAGCCGCATCGGTCGATATGTGCTATGTTGCAAAAGGGATGTTTGATGGATACTACGAGATAGATTTGAAGCCTTGGGATGTGGCAGCAGCCATGTTAGTGCTTACTGAAGCGGGTGGCAAAGTGAGTAATGTGCTCGGCAAAAAGTATAGTTTTGATGACAAAATCATAGTTTGTAGCAATGGGGCGATACATGAAAAATTGCTAGAGAAGTTGGAAGATATCTGATTTTTGCCTCTTTTTTGCCTCTTTTTTGTTTTATACTTTCTTTAAAGAAAATATTGTAAAGGAGATATGATGAGTATTTCAAGAAGAAGGTTTTTACAAGGAAGTGTTGCTGCTACGGCAGTTTTGGGCACAAGCTCCATGAGTGCGAGCGAGCTGTTTTCGCCCGTTAAGAAAATCCCTAGTGCGAGTCATTTTGGAGCATTTTATGCCTATGTTCAAGATGGTAAAATCAAAGATATCGAGCCACAGGGAAAAGATAGCAGACCTGGCATGATGAAAGCTTTAGTAGATAGAAACTACTCAAATTCTCGCATAAAATACCCTTATGTTAGAAAATCTTTCCTAGAGGGAAAAACAAACAATAAACTCTTAAGAGGTAAAGATGAGTTTGTAAGAGTTAGTTGGAAAAAAGCACTAAAATTGGTGGCTAAAAAATTAAAAGATACTCCAAGAGATAGCATCTACAACGGCACAACAGATGGCTGGGCTCACCCTGGCTTGGTGAACTACTGTCCGACATTGGCTGGTAGATTTTTTAACATTGTAAAAGGCGGCTCAGTCAATATTGATGGAGATTTTAGTGTTGGTGCTGCTCTAAGAACAAATCCTGATGTCGTAGGTGATATAGAGGTTTATTCACTTCAGACCGCACATGAGCAGATACTTCCAAATACACAAGTTTATGTTATGTGGGGAGCTGATCTGTTTAAAACAAACAAGATAGATTTTGCTGTTGCAAATAGAAAAAATGATGACTATTTTGTAAAATACAGAAAATCAGGTATGAAGTTCATATCAATAGATCCTATAAGAACAGAGACAGCCAAAATGTTCAATGCAGAATCCATATATATCAGACCAAACACGGATGTTGCTTTGATGCTTGGCATGATGAACTATCTATATGTAACCAAAAAGTATGATAGTGATTTTATTAAAAAATACACTGATGGCTTTGACAAATTTGTGCCTTATCTTTTGGGAAAAACAGATGGCACTCCAAAGACTCCTGAGTGGGCGGCGAAGATCACAGAAGTTCCGGCTTCAAAGATAAAAGAGTTGGCTGATCTTTTTGTTTCTCACAGAACTCTAATAGCAGGTAACTGGTCCATGCAAAGAGCTCATCATGGTGAGCAAGTTCAGTGGGGTATCATAAC
>JALSKH010000068.1 GCA_026988975.1 Campylobacteraceae bacterium | reverse complement strand
TTCGAATCCCTCCCTGTCCGCCACTTTTTTTAATTTACTTTTTTCTAAAATGTAGAGCTGTATTGCCATCCTAGACCAAACTAGTGTACAACAGCGATTAAAAAAGAGTGCAATTGCGAGGCACAAGTTTGCAGGAGCTACTAGTAGCTTCAAAAACTTGTAACGACTCAAGTGTGCTTTTTTTTAATCGTCCGAAGGATAAGTCAAAATCAAGCAACCTGTAAAGCATCTAGCTTTCAACTTAACTAGTTAGGTTATCAAGCTATCTACTTCACATCTTACTTGATTTTGACTTACTGTTATGCACTAGTTTGGTCTAGGATGGCAATATAAGTTCTTTGATTCCTTTTGTTACATCTGCTAAACAACAGCCCCCACTTGGATTTTTTACTTCGCATGAGCATCCGGGATTTTGCATTTTTGCTTTTATATCTTCTAAAGCCGTTGTTTTACCACTTATTTCTAATTCGGCTTTTATTTTCTCTTTTGTCCATCCAAAACAATAACATAGCGTTGCTGGTTTTGCCCCATCTTTAAGTCCAACTACTACTTTCAGATCATTTTGAGTTAAAATCGTATATTCTCTAAAGTAGATGACCTTACATGAAGGGGTTTTGCAATAATAAAAACCATCTAAGCACGATAAATTCATCTTTGTTTCATCTTTGAGTAGTGCGTTTAGAGTTTTTCCTAAAACTCCTTTTGCTTTTTGTGAGCATTTTGGACAAATGACTTTACCTTTTGGCTGCGGTGTGCAGCAGTTATCCCCCTCAGTTTTTATGCTCACGGAACATGCATTTGTTTCGTTTTTTGGTTTGAAGTTTTTAAACATAATTTATCCTTTCATACTATTTTAGCATATTATTGCAACTATTTTTAATAGTTTTAAATAAGAGTGTTTTGAATAAGATAAAAACACTCTTATTTACTTTTTGTTTATAATAGGTTACTTTTCATTTAAGCTTTAATCCTATACTTCCATTACCAAGACGCAACCCTCCTTTTTAGAAAATGAATATATTTTTTAAAGATCAGCGTCCGAGATGCCCACCTCGGACGCTTTTTTTATGCCCAAAATTTACCCAACAAAACCAATATTTATCAAATTTTTTGCTACATTTTGCTACTATTCTTATATTTAAGGAGATAATTTATGAGTATAAAAGAAGAGTTAGAATCAAGAAGTGGTGGTATTTGTGAATTGTGTGGAAGCAATGAAGAATTAACAGTTTTGGAAGTTTCTCCATCTGATGGTAGCGTGGAGCAATCAATCCTGGTTTGCTCTACATGTAGAGATCAGATTGAAGAAAAAAGTGATTTGGACGAGACACATTGGAATTGTCTAAATGATAGTATGTGGAGTGAAGTTCCTGCAGTAAAAGTGTTGGCATTTCGTCTTTTGACAAAATTAGGACGACAAGATTTGCTAGATATAATCTATCTTGAAGAAGATGAGAGAAAATGGGCAGAATCAGGCTTGCAAAAAGATGACGAAGTTGTGGTTAAAGATGCAAATGGTACGACATTAAAAGCAGGAGATAGCGTTGTTATTTTAAAAGATTTAGATGTTAAAGGTGCTGGATTTACTGCAAAAAGAGGAACAACGGTAAGAAATATCTCTATCCCTGCTGATGTAGAAGGTCATATTGAGGGCAGAGTAAATGGCACTAAGATCTACCTTAAAGCAGAATTTCTAAAAAAAGCATAAATTTTATGTATGATGTTGTAGTTGTAGGCTCGGGAGCTGCGGGCATGATGAGTGCTATAACTGCTGCAAAGGCGCAAAAAAGAGTATTGCTATTGGAAAAAATGCCCAAAATCGGCATGAAACTAAAAGCAACTGGTGGTGGAAAATGCAATATTACAAATATGTTGGAATTAGATGACTTTATAAACTCTTTTGGTAAACAAGGGCGTTTTATGAGAGACGCTTTAAGCAACTTTTATCATGATGATTTGTTAAAGTTTTTATCAGATATTGGCTTGCAAACACATGCACCAGATGGTTTTAGAGTTTTTCCGACTACTCATAACTCAAAGAGTGTTTTGGATGTTTTGGTCGCACATATGAAAAAGTTAGATGTAGATTTCAAGTGCAATCAAAATGTTCAAAAAATAAATACTGATAATGCTCAAATATATAATATCTACACCCAAACAGATACTTACAAGAGTCAAAATATCATCATAGCAACGGGAGGTTTGGGTTATTCGTCCCTTGGCTCTAGTGGGGATGGATATAAATTTGCCAAGTCGTTAGGGCATAGTGTGAGTGATCTGTTTGCAGCAATGATACCTTTGCAAACTGAAGAAGTTTGGGTAAAAAATTGTCGAGCTGATACGATAGCCAAAGCTACTTTGAAAATAAATTTGCCAAAAATGCAAAAGATATATAAGTGCGGAGATTTGATTTTTACAAAAAATGGTATAAGAGGTCCTGTTGTGCTTGATTTTGCCAGAGAAGTTACGCCTCTTTTGAAAAAATATAAAAAAGTTCCTTTGCTTGTAAATTTTACTAAAGGCATGAATGAAGAGAGCAGTTTAAGTTTTTTAAAAGAGGAGGCTAAAAACAGTTCTCAAAATAGCATACTCGAAATCCTTAAGAAAATTTTGCCTAAATCGCTTTGTGTCGAACTATGTAATTTGTCTAATATAGATTTTAATTTACCATATTCAAAAATAGATGGTGCAAAAAAAGAAAAACTAATAAAATTATTGGCATGGACACCGCTAAATATCATCGGACATGATGGATTTGATAAAGCTATGATAACAAGAGGAGGAGTCAGCCTTAAAGAGATCGACCCGAAAACTATGCAAAGCAAGATAGTAAAGGGTTTGTATTTTTGTGGAGAAGTTGTTGATTTGGATGGTCCGTGTGGCGGATACAACCTTCAGTGGTCATTTTCAAGCGGATATTTGGCAGGCTGTTTAAAAAATTAACTATAATAATTAACATGTAAAGGAAAAAAATGAAGAAAATATCTGTAATTTTGGCGCTTTTTGTAAGCTTCACTTTTGCTTTTGATTTGGGAAATTTTGCTAAAAATTTGATGAGTGACTCTAGCTTGGATAGTCCAAAAAGTTCAACCTCAGGGTTGGATAATTCTACTATATCAAGCGGTTTAAAAGAAGCATTGAAAAAAGGTGTTAATTTTGCTGTATCACAATTAGGTAAAAATAACGGTTTTCTAAA
>JALSKH010000067.1 GCA_026988975.1 Campylobacteraceae bacterium | reverse complement strand
TAAGATGGCAACACCCAAAACTAGGCTTGAAGTTTCCAGACTATTTTATACAGACTGCTGAAAATAGCAATTTGATCATATCTTTGGGTGAGGCTATATCCAAAAAGGCAATTGCGCAGATATCTTTGTGGTACAAAGAGGGGTTAAATCCAGGAACTATGTCTATAAACTTTACATCCAGACAGTTAGAAAGCAAGAATTTTTTCAATATCTTAGCAAATATAATGAGAGAGCATAACTGTAAACCAGAGTGGATAGAGGGAGAGTTGATAGAGAGATACATAATGAGTGATACCGATAAGACAACTCAAATGTTGAAGTGTTTTAAAGATATCGGCGTCAGTATCGCGATAGATGATTTTGGTACAGGTTACTCATCTCTTGGGTATCTGAAATATCTTGAAATATCTAAGCTGAAGATAGACAAAATATTTGTTGATGATTTGCAAAAGGATAAAAGAGACAGGGCTATCGCTAAGAGTATCATAGACCTCTCTTCAGGACTAGGACTAAAAGTCATAGCTGAGGGAGTGGAGACGAAAGAGCAGTATGAAATCCTTCAACTGCTAGGTTGTCAAATCATACAGGGATACTATTTTTCAAAACCCTTGACTAGCGATGACGCAAAAAATCTACTATTGAAAAAGCAGCAAGAAATGCTGCGGCCACCAAAATGATAGTTGCACCTGAAGTTAAATTGTAGTTGTAAGATAAAAATAGTCCAACAGTTGTGAAAAGAAGCGACAACAGACTAGATATAAACATCATGCCTGCTAGTGTTGATGAGAGTTTTTCAGCCATATATATGGGGATTGTTAAAAGTGCGATTACCAAGATAAGCCCGACTATTTTTATAGCAACCACGACAGTAAGTGCGGATAAAATCAAGATAAGAGTATAGAAAAGTTTTACATGCACACCCCTTAGTGCGGCATATTCACTATCGTATGAAACGGCTAGTATCTCTCTGTACCATAATGAAACAGTTGTCAAGATAACCACCAATAGTGTGGCTATGAAGTACAAATCTTCTCTTCCTATGGCAAGAATAGAGCCAAAGAGATAACTCATCAAATCCACATTGTACCCGGGTGTCAAATCAACAAATATAACACCAATTGCCATACCGACTGCCCAGATAAGACCTATAAATGTGTCGATTCTGCCTTTTTGTTTTAAGCTTATCATGGCTATCAATATAGCAGCACCAACTGCGAACACAGATGCTCCTAAAAATATAGGAATACCAAAGTAGATAGCCATCCCGATTCCGCCATAAGAGGTATGGGCAATGCCTCCGGCTAAAAAAACCATACGATTTACAACTATAAGTGAGCCGATGATACCTGCACAAATGCTTAAAAGTATGCTGGCTACCAGTGCATTTTGCATAAAATCATAAGATAAAGCCTCTAGCATGAGCAGTCCTTTTTATGGCTATTTCCAAGCAGGTTTAAAAGCTCCACTTCGCAAAAATGGGTATCTTTGGTGTTAAATTTTCTCTCTTTTGTATCTAAGTCATGCAGCACTAAAGTTCTGTTTATGTATGCTACTTTTGTAGCATACTCAAGTATGATAGATATATCGTGACTAACTACTACGACGGTTAACTCCTCGCTTAATCGCTTTAAGAGCTGATATATCTCTTTTTGACCTTTTACATCTATGCTTGAAGTCGGTTCATCAAATAGTAAGATTTTAGGATTTGAAAAGAGTGCGCGAGCTATCATGACTCTTTGTCTTTGACCGCCTGAAAGAGAGCCTATTTTCTTGTTGGCAAACTCTTTTAAGCCTACTTTTTCAAGTGCGATTTGTGCATTTTTTTTCTCTGCTTTACTATACCCAAAAAACAGACCCTTCTCTTTGGTGCGACCCATCAGGATGACTTCGAGGACTTTTATGGGGAAGTCTATATTTATATTTGTGTTTTGTGGTACATATCCTATGTCGTTTAAACACTTTGTTGACGGTTTGCCCTCTATACTTATAGTTCCACTTTGGATCTTATTTATGCCCAATATGAGTTTAAGAAGTGTCGATTTTCCACCGCCGTTTGGTCCTATGATGGACAGAAAGTCCTTTTCGTATATATCTAAATTTATATCTTCAAGCACTCTCTGTTCGTCATACGAAAAGTAGAGGTTTTTTATCTCGAGGAGTGGTCTCATCCGGCTATCGCCCTTGCGAATTTTATAAGATTTTCCTCCCAGTTCGGGTCTAGTGGGGTTGCTTTTATAACTTTGATATGCAGTTGTTTAGCCAGTTTATCCGCAACTTTATGTGAAAACTCCGGTTGGGTAAATATCGCTTTGATATGATCACTTTTTGCAATCTTTATGATTTTTATCAAACCTTTAGGTGTTGGTGCCTTGCCCTCTACTTGAATGGGAAGTTGAACAAGATGATACTCTTTGGCAAAATATCCCCAAGCGGGGTGAAAAACCATAAATTTACTATTTTTTGGACTATTTTTTAGTATATCTTTTATCTTGGCATCAACCTTCTCTACATGTAGAAGAAACTTTTTATAATTTTTTTCATATATGAGGCGATTTTTGCTATCTTGTTTTGCTAGCGTATCGAAGATATTTTTTGCGATTATCTTTATATTTTTTGGACTCATCCAAACATGAGGGTCTTTTTGCCCTTGAGTTGGAATTTTACCTCTAAATGTCGGCATTGCCTCTTTCTTTATCCCTTTTTCAACATGGATTATGAGCATATTTGGGTTTTGATTTGCAAACCTAGGAAGCCATGCATCTTCAAACTCTATGCCTATGGCAAAGTAGATATTTGCTTTTGCAATCTCTCTCATTTGTGATGGCTTTGGCGCATAGGTTTCAGGCTCGGCTCCAGGTTGGACCATAACGCTGACATTTACTAGATCGCCACTGATGGCCTTTACAAAGGAAATTTCTGGTAAAATACTGACTATGACATTGATTTTTGCATATAAAAAGCTATTTATAAGAAATAGTGAAAATATTATAGTTTTTAACATAAGCGAATTATACGAGATATAGACTTAAATGCGACTTAGTCGCAATAAGAAATGGAGTTTGACTTGATTTTGAGTATTGAAAGCAGTTGCGATGACAGCTCTATCGCGATAACAAGAGTAGAAGATGCAAAGCTTCTGTACCACAAGAAGATTTCACAAGAGTTGATCCACTCAAAATATGGTGGAGTTGTTCCAGAACTTGCTGCAAGACTTCATGCTACGGCACTTCCAAAGATATTGGAAGAGGCTAAAGGGTATTTTGAGGATTTAAAAGCGATAGCAGTTACAAATGAACCAGGTTTGAGCGTGACACTAGTCGAGGGAGTGACGATGGCAAAAGCACTTGGGCTTTCACTCAAACTCCCAGTGCTGCCGATAAATCATCTGCTAGGACATATCTATTCGCTTTTTATAGAGGACGAGGTGATTTTTCCTATAGATGTGTTGTTGGTTTCAGGTGGACATACTCAAGTGTTACATGTAGAGGGTTACGACAAGGTGGAGATTTTAGCAACTACGCTAGATGATAGCTTTGGAGAGAGCTTTGACAAAGTCTCAAAGATGTTAGGATTTGGATATCCCGGAGGTCCAGCGATACAAGAGTGCGCCTCAAAAGGAGATGACAGAGCGATGGCGTACACTGTTCCGCTTTCAAATTCACCAAAAATCGCTTTTAGCTACTCAGGATTAAAAAACCAAGTCAGACTCTCAATCTTAGAGCAAGAGAGCCTAAGCGAACAAGCCAAAGCAGATATAAGCGCGTCATTTCAAAGAGTAGCAGTAGAGCACTTGATGCAAAAACTAAAAAAGATATACAAAAACAAAGATGTAAAAAACTTCGGAGTAGTCGGAGGTGCAAGTGCAAATCTACACCTAAGAAGCAAACTAGAGCAGTTTTGCAAAGAGAAAAAAAGCACTCTACATGTAGCGCAGTTAAAATACTGCTCAGACAATGCAGCGATGATAGGAAGATGTGCGATAGACGCTTTGGAAATGTATAAATTATGTTAAGATATCTTTAAGAAATATAAAATTTATTTTTAACTTTTTGTGATAAGTGCTTTTGTAAATAGTTTTGATTATAATTCTTCTAAGTATTAAACTTTGCTATATAGGGGCAAGGGCATCTGGGGAGACTTAGGAACTGTAAAGAAATAACTTACCTATTTATAACACAACTAAAAGCATATCTTTGGTTGTAGTTTTATTCGAATTACTAGGAGTAGTCCTTCATAAAACTACAACCAAATCTATACTCTTATTTGTATCCTAAATAGGTGAGTTATTTCTTTACGGTTCCTTAGGTTTGGTGCCCTAAAACTTCTATCTCTAACTCTAGTTTTACTCCAAATTCTTCATCAACCCTTTTTCTTGCTTCATCTATGAGTTTGATGGCTTCATTAAATGTTCCGCCTCCTAAGTTGATCAAAAAATTTGCATGTGATTTGCTAAAGCCCATATTTCCAACTCTTTTGCCTTTTAGCCCTGCCATATCTAGCAGTTTCCCTGCAAAATTGTTTGGTGGATTTTTAAAACAACTTCCTGCACTTGGAAATTGGGGTTGATTATCACGGAATTTTTTAAATATCTCCAAGAGTTTTGGATCAAAGCCTTTTTGAAGCTCAAATTTTGCCTCAAATACTATCTCTTTTAAATCAGTATGCCTGTAGCTATGTTTTATCCTGCTTTTTTCAATCCATCCATCTTTTGTCTTTATGGCTACAAGGTGGTTCCAAGTCTCCCACTCTTTTAGTCCAGCGTTCATTTTGATCATACCGCCTAGTGTTCCAGGTAGCTTTTGCATCAGTTCAAAATTTGCGATGTTGCTATGTTTGGCAAATGAGAGTATCTTGCCGCTCTTTGTTGCGCCTCCGATATGTAGATAACCATCTATCTCTTTGATAAAATCATATCTTTTGCCCAAAATCGCAAGCTTTGGAGGATTTGGCGAGACTAGTAGATTGTTTGCTCCTCCTATGATGTAAAATTCACTAAAATCTCCTATATCGTCAATGACTTTTACACCAACTTCGGGACCAATTCTGATGCTTGAGTAGGTAGAGAAATTTATCGTTTTCAAAATATAAATGTAGGTATCATTGTGATGATTTTGGTGGTAAATTCGATCATCATATTCATCATCCAAGGCATTGTGAAGATAGCAACAACAATGACAAGCAAAATCTTTGGCACAAAACTAAGCGTCATCTCATTGATCTGGGTAGTAGCTTGAAAGATACTGATAGCAAGCCCCGCGATGAGTCCTGCCATAAGCATAGGCATAGAGAGGTAGAGTGCCATTTTAAATGTTTCTACTCCTAAACCTATAAGTTTTGCTTCCATTTTATTTCTCCTTTAAAAGAAGCAAAGCTCCTTTTAAATTCCTCTCACTAAAGCTTTCGCCTTGCGAAGAGTTCGCTATTTTTATATTTTTTACTAAAGCTTTTGCTGTCGCAAAGAATTTACTATTTACTATCTTGTAAAATTCCTTATGACTAAAGCTATGGCTTTGCCGAGAAATTTATTGTTTTTAACTATTTCTCAAATCTTTATACTCTTTTGGGATTAGAAAATCCTCTGCTTCTATTTTTGTGTCATAGTAGCCGTGATTATATCCTAACTCAAATAGTTTGTCTATCGCTTTGTACTGCTCTTTGTTCATGGTTATTGATTTTTCATTTGCATATAGACCTAGGTACTTTTCTAAAGTTGGCGCATCTACTCTTATGAGTCCTCTTTGCAGGAGCATTTGTGAGAGTGGTTTTTGATGTGTGTGTGCAACTTTTACGGCTTTTGTCAAAACTTCTTCATACTCTATGGCTTGATTTAGTGGGATTGAGCGACGGATTCCCATACCTCCAAGTGGCAATGGCAGATCATCTTTGCAAAGCTCCCTCCAGATATCCCAAAGTTCCCGCTCTACTTCAAGATTTTCATCAAAATCAAGTATGCTCTCGTGGATCAAAACTCCAGCATCAACTTCGCCAGATATAACCGCGGGCTCTATCTCCAGAAAGTTTTTATAAACCACTTTAGCATCTGGATAAGCTATCTTGAAAAGCAAGGCATTTGTTGTGTGCTCGCCACTAAGTGCAACTTTGAAGTTTCTTTTTAACTTTTTCCCTTTTTGCTTTACGACTTTTGGTCCATACCCCTCTCCAAAACTAACAGCAGTGCGAAGCAGGGCGTACTCATCTCTTATCTTTGGATATAGCCCAAAACTGATAGCAGTTATATCGTAGATATTTTGCAAAGCTTTTTGATTTAGCGTCTCGATATCTAGTGCAATATTTTCAAAATTTACATCTTTTAGATTGATCCAACCAAACTTGATAGCATAGTACATAAAAATATCGTCAGCATCCGGCGAGTGAGCTACAGTAACATTTCTCAAAAAATCTCCTTTAAAGTCTCTAATTTTATCACTTTTTTATTGAAACTTTTATTTTTTGACTCGCAAAAGTACAATTTTAAGCACAATGTGATAAAATAAGTAAAACAAAAAGGCTTCTTTCAAAGCTATCTCTTAGAGGGCAAATCCTCCCGTTGGTCTGAGCCTCACGAGATAGCTTTGAAAGAAGCCTTGCAAAAAGGGATTATATGGAAATTGATGCAAATAAGAAAAAAGCGATAGATTTAGCGATAAAACAGATAGACAAGACATTTGGAAAAGGTGCTTTGATAAGGCTTGGAGACAAAGTTATAGAGCCGATTGATTCTATAAGTACTGGCTCTTTAGGGTTGGATTTAGCACTTGGTATAGGTGGAGTTCCCAAGGGTAGAGTCGTAGAGATTTATGGACCTGAGAGTTCAGGAAAGACAACTTTAGCTTTGCAAATAACAGCAGAAGCCCAAAAAGAGGGAAGCATCTGCGCATTTGTAGATGCTGAGCATGCACTAGATGTGAAGTATGCCGGAAATCTTGGAGTTGATGTGGACAATCTTTTTGTTTCTCAACCAGATTTTGGAGAGCAGGCACTAGATATCGTAGAGACGCTAGTTAGAAGTGGCGCAGTAGATGTGATAGTGATCGACTCAGTCGCAGCCCTTACCCCAAAGAGTGAGATAGATGGCGATATGGGTGATACTCATGTCGGACTTCAAGCGAGGCTTATGAGCCAAGCTCTTAGGAAACTCACGGGTGTCGTCAGTAAGATGGGGACGACTGTTATATTTATCAACCAAATTCGTATGAAGATAGGTACTATGGGGTATGGAAGTCCTGAGACGACGACAGGTGGAAATGCTCTGAAATTTTATGCTTCAGTCAGGATCGATGTGCGAAGAATTGCCACTTTGAAGCAAGCTGATGAGCAGATAGGAAACAGAGTAAAAGCAAAAGTTATAAAAAATAAAGTTGCGCCGCCATTTAGACAAGCGGAGTTTGATATCATGTTTGGCGAGGGCATCAGTAAAGAGGGTGAGATAGTTGATTATGGTGTGAAATTGGACATTATAGACAAGAGTGGATCTTGGTTTAGCTATGGAGAGACAAGACTAGGTCAAGGAAGAGAAAATGTAAAAGCTCTTCTGAAAGAGGATAAAGAACTCGCAAAAGAGCTTGAAGATAAGATAAAAGAGGCTATGGATATAAATCCAGTAAAAAAAGAGGAAGAGGAGGAATAACCATGATATATATAGATGAAATATATGCAGATGAGGTGCTAGATAGTAGAGGCAACCCAACAGTAAGGGCTACAGTAGTTTTAAGTGATGGAGTGAGTGCCAATGCGATAGTGCCAAGTGGCGCAAGTACAGGAAGCAAAGAGGCGCTTGAGCTTAGAGATGGTGGAGATAGATACATGGGTAAAGGTGTATTAAAGGCTGTTGAAAATGTAAATGTTGAGATAGCTGATGAACTTATAGGACTAGATCCATTTAATCAAGCCGAGATAGATAATGCTATGAGAGATTTGGATGGTACGGATTCATATAGCAAGCTAGGAGCAAATGCAGTTTTGGGTGTCTCCATGGCAGCAGCAAGAGCATGTGCAAATAGTCTGGGTATGCCACTATATAGATACCTAGGTGGCGCAAATGGAGTAACTCTCCCAACACCTATGCTCAACATCATAAACGGCGGAAGCCATGCCGATAATAATGTGGATTTTCAAGAGTATATGATCATGCCTGTTGGGTTTGACAACTTTGAAGAGGCTCTTAGGGCAAGTTCTGAGACTTATCATAGTCTCAAAAAAATCATCTCAGATATGGGGCTTAGCACAGCACTTGGAGACGAGGGCGGTTTTGCACCAAATCTAAAAAATAACGAAGAGCCGTTGGAGCTTATAGTAAAAGCCATAGAAGCAGCAGGCTACAAGCCAAAAGAGCAGATAGCTATAGCACTTGACCCTGCAAGTAGTGAATTTTACAGAGACGGCAAATACCAACTTGGCTCAGAAAACAGAGCGTTAAACAGCCAAGAGATGGTGGAGTACTACTCTTTGCTTTGTGAAAAGTATCCTATAGTCTCTATCGAAGATGGATTGGCTGAAGATGATTGGGATGGTTTTAAGATTATGACCGATAAGCTTGGAGATAAGATCCAGATAGTCGGGGATGATCTATTTGTAACAAATGAGAAGATTTTAAGAGAGGGCATATCAAAAGGTGTGGCAAACTCTATCTTGATAAAACTAAACCAAATAGGTACAGTAACCCAGAGCATGCAAACCATCAGACTAGCTCAGAGAAATGGCTATACTTGCGTAGTGAGTCACAGAAGCGGTGAAAGCGAAGATGCCTTTATAGCTGATTTTGCAGTCGCTTTAAATGCAGGACAGATAAAAACAGGCTCTACTGCTAGAAGTGAGAGGATAGCCAAGTACAACAGACTCTTAGAGATAGAAAGAGAGCTAGGATATGGCGAATATCTAGGGAAAGAGCTGTTTGCGTAAATGAGCAAAATCCTAAACGAGTTTGAAAAAGAGGGTATAGACAGGGGCGAGAGGTCCTTTTTCATCAAGATTTTTCTGCTCGTTTTGGTTGTTGTGATTTTTGGTATATATGTGGGTGATATTTTGTTTGGTAAGAGTTCGCTTGAAGTGTTGCTTGACCTCCAAGACAGCAGGGACTCTTTGAAGCAAAATGTTAAAATGATAAAAAAGAGAAATGCTCGTTTGCAAAAGGAGTATTTTGAATTAAAACAGTTGGAGCCAAATTGATGCGTGTAGCTTTTGTTTTTTTACTATTGGGTGTTTTATGTTTTGGGCGAGATAACCCTTTTGCTCCTGTTGAAAATATAGCAAAATTTACACAAATCAAAAAGAGAGACAATAGTTTCAAAAAGGCACAATTTACTTTGCCTGATAGCTCCAGAATTTTGAAAAAAATGATAGTGGTTTATCAAAACTTAGATGGTTCGCTGACTCAAAAAAGCATAAATATAGATAAAAAGATCGACTGGCACAATGCGTTTGTGCTTAAGTATAAAAATACTACTCTACATGTAGAGTCTAAAATGCCAATAAAACCGACACAAATGTCTATGGCTGCGCAAAAGATAAAAAGCTACTCTTTTAAGGGATTTATAAAATTCAAAGTTGGAAATAAGAGATTGGTGATCTCCACAAAGGACAGTAAAATCCGAGACTTTTTAGTGAGTAACCCATACAAGATAGTGTTTGATTTTCGAAGAGATACAAATTTTCTAACAAAAACATTTAAAGTAAACACGCCACCATTTGTATCGATAGTTTTGGGAAATCACGACAAATACTACCGAGTGGCAATAGAGTTAGATGGTCAATATATCTACAAAACAGAAAAAAAGCAGGATGAGTTCATAATCACCCTGCGATAACGCTACTCTTTTGGAGTGACCTCTTTTGGTCCTAGATATAGTTGTCTTGGTCTTGCTATCTTCATGTCTGGTTGCTCTTTTAGCTCTATCCATTGGGCTATCCAGCCTGGAGTTCTTCCCATTACAAATATAACTGCAAACATCTCTTTTGGAATTTTTAGTGCATTTAGGATAAGTCCTGAGTAGAAGTCTATATTTGGATATAGGTTTCTTTTGACAAAGTATTCATCGCTAAGTGCTATCTTCTCTATCTTGTTTGCTATCTCTAAAAGATGTGAGTCTATATCTAATTCACTTGTGAGTTGATCTCTCAAATTTTTGAGTATTGTAGCTCTTGGGTCAAAGTTTTTATAGACTCTATGTCCAAATCCCATCAATCTAAATGGATCATTTTTGTCTTTGGCTTTAGCTATGTATTTATCTACATTATCCACACTTCCTATCATCTCAAGCTGACGGATAACAGACTCATTTGCACCACCATGCGCTCTTCCCCAAAGTGCACTGACACCTGTAGATATAGCAGCATATGGGTGTGCTTGAGTGGATGCTACAACTCTGACAGCAGTTGTAGAAGCATTTTGTTCATGGTCAGCATGAAGGGTAAATATGGTATCTAGCGCCTCTATCTCTATCGGTTTAAGTTCAACATAACCGTGTGGATATGCTCGCAACATATATAGAAAATTTTCAGTAAAACCTCTGTTTAGATCTGGATATATAACGGGCATTCCATTTGAGTATCTATACGAAAATGCTGCGATAGTCGGTATCTTAGCGATGATTCTATGAGCCATCTCCATGACCTCTTCAGGTGTATCCATGTCGAGTGAATCTGAGTAGAAAGCCGACAAAGATGCTACAGCAGAAGAGAGTATCGACATAGGGTGTGCATTATCAGGAAAAGCATCAAATAGTTTCTTCATGCTCTCATTTATGTATGACCTTTTTTTGAGTTCAAATTGAAAATCTGCCAACTCCTGTTTGTTTGGTAATTTTTTATGCAAGAGAAGATATGCAGTATCTAAAAATGTCTTTTTAGTTGCCAGATATGATATATCGTAGCCTCTATACATCAGTTTTCCAGCTCCCCCGTCGATATAAGTGATCCTTGAGCGACAACTAGCAGTAGAGGTAAAACCTCTATCATATGTAAACATCCCCGTATCTTTATAAAACGAAGATATATCTGCCACATCAGGTCCTATCGTAGGATGGAGTATCGGAAATTCATACTTTTTGCCGTTTCGATTATCTATAACACTTATGGTGTCTTTGCCCATTTCATCTCCTTTTTTATTTTTATTTTCTTTAAGTTATAAACACTAAAGCACAACGCTTGCGCGTCGTATTTTTTACTATGTTACAAGATGTTTTATTAGAAAAAGCAAATTATATGAAATTAGATGATTTTTTTATGTTTGTTATAAACTGACCTTACGCACTATAAGCACACCTAGGTGATAAAAGTTGCACTCTAATGCAAGGAAGTATAGCAAAATTGTAGTTATTCTACTATGAAGCTATACTGACGCAGCAGTAGGGTGCAACTTTTATCATCCGTAGGACAGAACGATAAAGCACCATCTGCTTCGTTAGTTCACTTTCACCGTAGCTACGGCTACGCTAAAAGCAAACTGCCTCGCATATGATGCTTTCTCATTCTGCCTAGGTGTGTTTATAGTGCGTAAGCTCAGTTATTATTTTTATCATTGTCATTATCAGGATAACTTCAAATATGCTAGCTAGTATAAAAGAGAGATAGGTAAAATGATCTATGCTATTAGAGTTATAGGCGATAGTCGCTACTGCTATGAGTAGTGTCAGAGGCATGGAGTGAGAGAGCCCAAATAGTAAGACTTCTTTGGGAGTTAGGATGTTTAAAAAAACAGTAGAAGCCAGGATTCTTGAGCCTATCATTAGAGCCATGATTATGAGGGCATTTTTGACCAGACCATCTGAGAGGATAGAATTTAACTCAAATGTAGAGCCGATATATATGAAAAATATAGGAACTAAAAAACCAAAACCAAAAGATGAAAGTTTTTCCGGTAGCTCCCTTTTGTGCTCAAAAAAGGTATTTATAAAAATTCCTGCGACAAAAGCACCAAAAGCGATCTCCAGATGTAAAAACAGCATCAATGCAATCAGCAAGAAAAAGAGAGCCATAGAGAGTCTTATATCCTTCTCCTCTTTATCAACATGTGGCATAAGAAATGTTTTTAACTCAGGATACCACCAAAACAGCACTCTAAAAAGCTTAAAAAGAAAAAAGGTTGCAACTAAAAATAGTGCCAAGTAAGCGATAGTTTTGTATAGATGTGTTCCCACACCAAACTCCAAGGCGGCGCCAGATAGAGTCAGAAGGATGATGGAGAGCAACTCCCCCATAGTGCCTACAACCATGGAGAGGTTTAGCCATTTTGTCTCTTTGCCAAAATCTTTATAGAGTGCTAGAATCAAGCCAACTGAGAGCATCGGTAGAAGGATTATGAGGATTTTGTTCATATCTAGATAGTATATGCCCGTAAACGAGATGAGGTACAGAAGAAGAAGATAGAGCATACCCTCTTTTATGATAGAGCTTTTTTTGTTAGTAAAGATTCTAAGATCAACCTCCATTCCTGCCATAAACATCAGATAGAAAAAGCCAATTTCACTAAGAAGTTTAAACAGATAATGATCACTAAGAAAACCAAAATACGCAGCGATAGAGCCTAGTATGATCTCGATCGCTGGTGTTGGGATATGAAGATATTTGCTAAAAAACGGAGAGGTTGAAAGGATCACTGAGATCGTGAAAATGATGACTATTTCAGACATTACAAGGTTTTGCTATCTCGTATCCGGCTTTTTTTATCATCTCTATATCTCTGGTTGCCAAGGCTCCTTTAGTTGTAAGATAGTTGCCTATGACTATGGAGTTTGCGCCTGCATCGAAGATTTGGGACTGTTTTGTTTTAAATGTTATCTCTCTTCCGCCTGCGACCATAAGTCTAGTTTGTGGCAGAATCGTTCTGGCATATCTGATGATCTCTAGTGCTTCATCTTCATCCATGGGTTCTGCTTTTATAGGTAGTGCTGGATTTGGATGAAAAAAGTTCAAAGGAGTGGTAAATGGATCTAGCTCTTTTATGGTTTGAAGAAAGGAAGTTCTATCTTCTGCGCTTTCGCCAAGCCCAAAGATGCCACCGCACACAAGCTTCAAGCCTGCTTTTTTAACATCTAGGCATGTCTGGTATCGCTCTTCCCATGAGTGGGTTTTACATAAGTTTTTGTAGTAGTTTTGTGAACTCTCCAAATTGTGATTGTAAAGCAAGACACCTGCCTCTTTTAGAGTTCTTAATTGCTCTAGGTTGGCGAGTCCGTTGCATGCGATGAGATTGAGGTTTTTTACCTCGTTTTTTACAGCTTTTGCAACTTCACATACAAAATCAAGCTTCTTGTCATCTAGTTCCTTGCCTGAAGTGACTAAGCAAAATCCCACAGCTCCGTTTGCTTTTGCCTCTTTTGCCTCTTGGATGATGGTTTTTATATCTTTGTACCTATATCTTTGTATGTCGGCATGATGCTTTGCACTTTGGGTACAAAATCCACAATCTTCATGGCAACTTCCGCTGGATATATTGCTAATCGCACATAAAAAAACCTCTTTTTTCACTAAGCGTCCTCTTTGTATTTACATTTTGGGCACTCGAAGATCTGTTTTTTTCTTAATTCTCTTGTGACCATCATCTCTTCACACTCTGGACATTTTTTGTTTGTTGGTTGGTAAGTTGAGACAAATTTGCATTTAGGATAGTTTGAGCATCCATAAAATTTGCCACGGCGAGAAAATCTCTCTACTATATCGCCACCGCAAAGTGGGCACTTGACGCCCTCGACTATGACTTTTGCTTTTTTCTCTGTTTTGCCTAGATTTTTTGTGTATTTACATTTTGGAAAGGCACTGCAAGAGATAAACTCTCCAAATCTTCCTTTCCTTTTTACTAATTCTTCGCCACATTCTGGGCATTTTTCACCTGTTGGAACTACAACTTTGAGGCTTTTTATATTTTTTTTGCCTTTTTCTATATTTTCCATAAAAGGAACATAGAAGTCATTTAGTGTCTTTTGCCAGTCCGCTTTGTCTTCTGCGATGAGGTCTAGCGTCTCTTCCATCTCGGAGGTAAAGGAGCTATCAACGACCCTCGGAAAGTTTTTCTCTAGCAAGTCTATAACTGTAAATGCGATTTCAGTAGGTATGATCTGTTTCTTTTCGATAGTTATATAACTTCTAGCAATGAGAGTAGATATGGTTGGTGCGTAAGTTGATGGTCGCCCTATGCCTAAAGACTCTAACTTTTTGATGAGGCTCGCTTCAGAGTATCTTGAAGGAGGCTCGGTAAAGTGTTGATTTGCTTCTAGTTTGCTAAGTTCTACCTCTTGGTTTTCCTCTAAGTCAGGCAGTAGTTTGTCTTTGTCGCTCACGCCATAAGCTCTATAAAATCCATCAAATAGAAGCTTTCTGCCGCTGGCTTTAAATTTGCCACTTTTGCTCTCAAAGATAAGAGTTTGGGATTCGAAAATCGCACTGTTCATTTGAGAAGCTAAAAATCTATTGTAAATCAAAGAGTAGAGTTTTAGCTCATCTGGTGCAAGAAATCCTTTTGCAACACTTGGCGGAAAGTCCAACAGAGTCGGTCTTATGGCTTCATGAGCCTCTTGTGCACCTTTGCTTTTTGATTTATAGTACTTTGGTTTTGCAGGTAGATACTTTTGACCGTAACTTTGTAAAATCTGCTCTCTTGCTTGCTCTATCGCCTCTTTGGCTACATTTAAAGAGTCTGTTCTCATATAGGTGATGACGCCTTGAGTGCCTTTGTGAGTTTTTACTCCCTCGTAGAGTTTTTGGGCTAGCATCATCGTCTTTTTAGGAGAAAATCCAAGTGCACTTGAAGCAGTCTGTTGTAGAGTTGAAGTCATAAAAGCTGGGCTCGGACTACTTTTTCTCTCTTTTTTCTCGATTTTGCCAACTCTAAAATTTTCATCTTTGAGACGGTTTTTTATCTCATTTGCTCTATCTCCATTTGTGATAGTCATCTTTTGGATTTTAGCTCCATCAAATTCGACTAGCAAGGACTCTATATTTTTATCAAAAAGTGCATCTATGCTCCAAAACTCTTCGGGTTTGAAGGCTCGTATCTCTTTTTCTCTATCTACTATGATCTTTAAGCTAGAGGATTGAACACGACCCGCACTTAATCCTCTTTGGACTTTTGAAGCGAGAAGCGGAGAGAGTTTGTAGCCCACTATCCTATCTAGCAAACGCCTTGTTTGTTGTGCATTTATGCTTGAAAAATCTAGCTTTCTAGGATTGTCAAGGGCATTTTGTATGGCTGATTTTGTTATCTCGTGAAATACTATACGAGGTAGTTCGCTTGGCTCTTTTTTGATAGCAGTTGCGATGTGAAATCCGATAGCTTCACCCTCTCTATCCTCATCCGTCGCGATGTATATAGTATCTGCTTTTTTCGCTAGGTCTTTTATCTCTTTGACTATCTTTGAGTGATCTCGAGGAGTTCTATACTCCGGGATAAACTGCCCATCTTCTATCTTGATGCCAAAACTGCTCTTTGGAAGATCTCTTACATGCCCTTTTGAGGCGATAACAGAGTAGTTCTTGCCAAGAAAGTTCTTGATGGTTCTTGCTTTTGTCGGTGATTCGACTATGATTAGATTTTTCATTCTTTACCTATTTAATATATCTGCAAATCTGGATTTGTAGAAAACTTTCTCGAAATTGTAGCGAAAACAGATAAATTATGCTAATTTATGAAAAAAATCACTCTTAAATTAACGCTGTTTCTCTTGGATTGAGATATCTTTTGACAAAATTCTTGGAACTTAAGAGTTGTATATCTGCATTATAAAAACTTTTATCATTTGTAACTATGACAGCGCATTTAGAGCTTTTTGCAGATATATACTGCAAATTATCTTCCAAGTTGCTATTGTCTATGGCAAGAGCTTTGGCTATGGAGCTATTTGTTGCCCCAGTGACTATACATGTATCATTTACAAGCGATAAAAATTCCCTTATGTCGGCAGCCTGTTTTTTGGCAATATAGTCGATATTTAAGAGTGTTATATCCAATATAACTGCTTCAAATAGTCCTTTTTGGATGGCATCAAGTATAGCAATAGTATCTTTAAAGCCATCTCTTTTTAGAATGAGGTCAAGAAAAACATTTGTATCTATAAACAGTTTCATTTCACTATCTCATTATATCTGGCATCAGTAGTATAAAAATCATCTTTTAGCACCCCGGCAAACCTAGAAAAAGAGCTTTTGTTTGACCTATTTTGAGACACAAGCAACCTATACTCGCTATATGGCAATATGACAGCTTTTTTGGTATGCGCTTTTTTGTTAACTATAAGCGTGGCTTGATTTAAAATCTTTGTAAACTGTGTTTGGGCTTGAGATATGCCAAGTTCTAACATTCTGAACTCCTTTATATGTACATATATTAACTATTAAATACTTATATATAGATAAATTTAGAATTCTTAACTCTTTTTTAAACCAAGCGATTGTGTGCAAAATCAAACCGATCCTGCTTCTCAACGCATTTTAAATTCCAAGAACGATTTGAATCTGTTCT
The DNA here is from genome assembly GCA_026988975.1 of Campylobacteraceae bacterium. Classification (GTDB taxonomy): domain Bacteria; phylum Campylobacterota; class Campylobacteria; order Campylobacterales; family Sulfurospirillaceae; genus JAADIZ01. The sequence goes on along the minus strand of JALSKH010000067.1, from coordinate 687 downwards.
TCTACATGTAGCATCTCTTCTTTTGTTATGCTTGCTAGTTTTTGACTCTTTAGTCTATCGGTTGTTATTGCACGAATCTGGTCACAAAGTACTTCTGAAGTTTGTTGTAATTTTTCTCTTTTAGGTAAGCGAAATCTTAATGGATAGCTATCGTCGATCAGTTGAGTTGTAAGAGGCAATGTGATGATAGTTGTGTGCTCTATACTGTTTAGCATGTCTGTTTGGATTATGAGCACAGGTCTGGTTTTTCCTACTTCGTCTCCTTTTGAGGGGTAAAGTTTTGCTAGATGTATATCTCCTCGTTTAAACATTTTCTAATCCATCGCATAGTGTGTTTTCAAGTTCTGTTGCAAATTTATAATTGTAGTTTCTAACTCTAAAGGAGGCTTTTTTTACCTGTTCTTTTAGGGCTTGGTTTTTTATGAAATTTTCATACTCTTTTATTGATCTTCTTATTAATTCGCTTTTTGTGAGATTTAGATTGCGGGCAAACAAGGTGACATGATCAAAAAAGGCATCATCAGTTTTTAGGGTTATTGTTCTCATGGTGAGCATCCTTTTATTTAATTTGGTATTACTATTATACTTAAAATTCTCTTTTATTGTCAATAAGGCATATGCAAATTTAAATCATGTTGCAAGGAGTTTAAATTAGTTAAAAGTAAATACCTGACCCTGCTCATTCTT
>JALSKH010000066.1 GCA_026988975.1 Campylobacteraceae bacterium | reverse complement strand
TTAAAAGTAAATACCTGACCCTGCTCATTCTTGATTTATATTATACTAAAAGGTATAATACTAACTACTATAATACTCAAAGGTACAATATGGCAAATATTCAAAATCCATTTTTTTTTGGTAATGAAGTTTATGATGATGATTTTTGTAACAGAGTGGCGGAACTGCAAGAGTTAAAACAAGATGTGAATAACGGAATAAACCTTTTGCTTTATGCTCCAAGAAGGTTTGGCAAGACTTCGCTTCTTAAAAAATTGCAAAATGATTTATCTATGGATAGTGATTATATGGTGGTATATTTTGATATATTTACGGTCTCTTCTGTTGATGAGTTTATCCAAAGATATTTTAATATCCTAGCCAAAAGTTTTGAAAGCACAACAGATAAGATTGTCAATCTTTTTAAAAATATACTGAAAATACGACCAAATATCACCATGAATATATCTTCAAATTCCGAAATCACTTACGGTATGACATTAACTAAAAAAGAGCAAAATCAAACGCTAGAAGAGATACTAAATATCCCATATCTTTATGCGAAAAAGTTCAATAAAAAAGTTGTTGTGATTTTTGATGAGTTTCAAGAGGTTGAACAGCTTGACATCGAAAAAAAGTTACGAAGCGTTATCCAGACACATAGTCGAAATGTCTCTTATCTTTTTAGTGGTAGCAAAAAATCGATACTTTCACAAATGTTTGATGATAAAAATAGAGCATTTTACAAATCAATAAAACATTTTTATATAAAAGAGATTTTATTGGAGGATTGGATTGTTTTTATACAAGATAAGTTTGATAGTACAGATAAATATATATCAATAGAGCAGATTCAAAAGATTTTTGAAGTAACAAATGGATTTCCATACTATATGCAGCAGTTGATGTACGGTATTTGGGAGGCTGCTGCTAAAGATGTAACTCGAGATATAGTTGATAATTCCATCAAATTGATGCTAGAGAGAGAATCAGATATCTATAGTACAATATGGACAAATTTAACACCAAATCAAAAAAGGACTTTAAAATATATAGCATATAATGACGGAAGAAATCTCTATAGCAATAGTGCTCTAAGTGAAGCAAATCTAAGTGCCACAACTTTAAAAAGCACACTTGAAGCATTGATGAAAAAAGATATCTGTGATAAAAAAGGTGATAAATACTACTTCATAGACCCTTTTATGAAGTATTGGTTAGAAAATATAACATAAATAAGTTAAAAGTAAATACCTGACCCCCAAAACTTTTCTTTTTTAGTGACGAGCATTTGCCCAAGCATGTACACATAGAAAAAGGCGATAGTTATGCTAGGGTAGAACTTGATAGTATAAAGATTACAGATAGTTACAATCTTGCTTCAAAAGAACTTAGAGAGTTGAGTATTTTAGTATCTAAAAATGTCAAAAAACTACGAAAGGAGTGGTATGAGTACTTTAAATAGCAGAGTATTTATAAAAACCTTAGGCTTTGGGGATGAAAAGATGTTTGTAGAGCTCTCGACAGGTAGGGTCTTGACTGTTCCATATACTTATACAAAACGATTGGCTTCTGCTAAATTATCTGAGTTAAAAGATTATAAATTGATTGCTGGTGGCATCGGCATACATTTTGATAAAATAGACGAGGATATCTCCGTTGAAGGTCTTGTTCGGGATTTTGGAAGTGAAAAAAAGCGTATCAATATATCAGTAACAACGAATTTTTTAGATATAGCTGATAGTTATGCCAAAGAGCATCATTTAAGCCGTTCAGCACTACTTCAAACAGCAACTATGAGATATATAGGTATCTAAAAAATCAAAATTCAAACTCTAACCTTCCGCCTAAGAAAAATTTTCTGAATAAACTCTAAAATTTTTTTTCATTTGTCCGATTTAGTTTGTATCAATGGCAAGGATGCCACTGAAATTTACTAGATAAAAGGATTTATCATGGGTTTTAGAATTAACACAAATGTTGCGGCATTGACCGCTCACAACTCTTCGTTGATGAATAATAGTAAGCTTGATAATTCACTTTCAAGACTTAGCTCTGGTTTGAGAATCAATAAAGCGGCAGACGATGCTTCTGGACTCTCTATCGCAGATAGCTTAAACTCTCAAGCAACAGGTTTGGGTCAGGCTATCTCAAATGCAAATGATGGTATAAATCTTGCACAAACAGCAGACGGTGCTTTGCAAGAGTACACAAATATCATAAATACAGTTAGAACCAAGTCAATTCAAGCTGCATCTGATGGTCAAAATGCTGACTCTAGACAAGCTATACAAAAAGATATAAATAAGCTTTTGGAAGAAGCGCAAAACATTGCTTCCACAACAACATTTAATGGTCAAACACTCTTAAATGGTGGATATCAAAACAAAAGCTTTCATGTTGGTGCATATAGTGGTGAAACTGTTAATATCAGCATAGACAACACACAGACAGCTAATGTAGGTAAGTTTGCGCTTGATGATGGTGCAACAGCTAT
>JALSKH010000065.1 GCA_026988975.1 Campylobacteraceae bacterium | reverse complement strand
CACGCACTTTTATACAAGTGCGTGTTTCAATACCTCTTCTACCCTAGCTACAGGGATAAAATCCATCTTCTCTTTTACTTCATCCGGGATGTCATCCAAATCTCGCTCATAATTTTTCTTTGGAATAAGTACAGTTTTTATCTTGGCTTTATATGCAGCTATAAGCTTCTCTTTTAGCCCACCAATTGGCAAAACTTTTCCACTAAGTGTTAGCTCTCCTGTCATAGCTACGGCACTTTTTACTTTTTTGTTTGAGAGAATTGACGCTATTGCTGTTGCCATAGTGATTCCTGCACTTGGACCATCTTTTGGGGTTGCGCCTTCTGGTACATGTATGTGAAGATCGTATCTCCTGTAAACATCACTAGGTGTGATTTTAGGGGCAACACCATCTTTTGTTTTTGGCATTTTTGGTATGATTTCCAAAGGAATATCTAGTTTTTTATCGTCAATCAAAACTTTTACAACACTTTGGGCTATGCGAGCTGACTCTTTCATAACTTCACCAAGCGAACCTGTTAGCGTAAGAGTTCCTTTGCCTTGTATCTTTATAGCCTCTATCTTAAGAACATCTCCGCCTACACTAGTCCAAGCCAGACCGTTTACTTGACCGATTTGATCCTCTTTGTCTTTTTCATCTATCTCAAAAATAGTCTTTTCAAGATAATCTTTTATATTTTTTTGTGTGATTGTTATCTTTTTCACAGAAGGATCGATAAGCAGCTCTTTTGCACATTTTCTTAGTATCTCAGCAATTCTTCGTCTTAAATTTCTCACTCCCGATTCTCTGGTGTAGTTTGCTATTATCTTCTCAAGAGTAGCCTTAGTGATAGATACTTCAGAATTTTTAAGACCATGTTTTTTTATCTCCTGAGGAATCAGATATTTTTTTGCTATTTGAAATTTCTCTTGAGGAGTGTATGAATTTAAAAATATAAATTCCATCCTATCTCTCAAAGGCGCTGGTATAGAGCCTATATCATTTGCGGTGGCTATGAAGATAACTTTACTCAAATCCAGATTGAAATTTAGATAATAATCCCTAAATCTATCATTTTGTTCAGGATCTAAAATCTCCAGTAAAACAGCTGTGGGATCGCCTCTATAACTCCTAGAAACCTTATCTATCTCATCCAAAACCACAACGGGATTCATCTCTTTTGCCTCTATGAGACCTTGCACTATCCGTCCTGGCATCGCTCCTATGTAAGTTCTTCTGTGACCTCTTAACTCATTTACATCTTCAAGTCCACCCAACGCTATACGAACTAACTCTCTTTTGAGTGCTGTAGCTATGGAGTTGGCAAGTGAAGTTTTTCCAACACCCGGAGGTCCCGCAAAACATAAAATAGCACCTTTAGAGTTTTTATCTTTTATGCCTCTTTTGTCTATCAATTCTCTTACAGCAAAATACTCCTCAATCCTATCTTTTGGTTTTTTCAAAGAGTAGTGGTCTCTATCCAACTGAGCTCTGACATCAAGGATATCAAGCTTTTTCTTTGAAACTTTCTCAAAAGGAATCTCTATAACCCAGTCAAGATAACTCTGTATCATACTAGCATCACTGGAGTCTGGATGCATTCTTGAGAGTTTGTCTATCTGTTTGGATATCTCTTTATATGCATCCTCAGCCAAAAATCTCTTCTTAGCTTCAAGCTTATCTCGATACTCCTGTATCTCCTCTTCTCTTTGGTTGTCAGTTCCAAGCTCTTTTTGTATCTGCTTTAACTGCTCTTTTAAAAAGTACTCTTTGTTTATCTTGTCTATTTGGGAGTGGGCTTTATTTTTTATCTCTTTTTGGAGTTTACTCGTCTCTATCTCAGAGAGTATGAACTCGATGAGCTTCAGTAGCTTCTCCTCTTCATCTTCTATATTGAAAAGTTCATTTGCACTCTCTTTTTTGAGTCGCATACTGCTAGCTACTAGATCACAAATCCTGTGGGCTTCTCTGTTTTCTTCTATGGTTTTTAAAAGATCTGGCGGAAAATAACCACTGACTCTTGCAAGTATATTTACCTTCTCTCTTAGAAGTGCAAGCATAGCTTCTGCTTTTTGAGACTTTGCATCTACCGTTTTTATGACATCTACTATAGCTCTAAGCGGATTTTCTCCTATCTCTTCTATGATTTTGCCCTTTAACATCCCTTGAAAAAGAACTTTCACTCGACCATCTGGAAGATCAACTTTTCTCATGATGGAGCCTATGACTCCTGAGTGATATATAGAAGAAAAACTCCTATCTCCCTCAAAGCCGACTTTTGAGGAGCAAACCATCAAAAGAGTGTTGTTGTTTAGTGCATCATTTACAGCTTCTATATTTTGCTCATCAGAGACAAATATAGGTGAAATCATAAAAGGATATAAAAAAAGATTGTCCTCCACAACTATAGGCAGAGTTGTGGGAAATTGGTTGTAGTTATTCAGTTGCATTTTTTATCTTTCGTAGTTTTTATTCGAACCAAGCTCTATACCAAGGTATATGTGGTTTTATCATATTTGCATCTTTAAGTGGTGATGCTTTTACTCTTTTCTCATATATCTTGCTTGCCTTTGGTTTGTCTATTCGCTTATATAGCCCAGCTATCTCTTGTGTCATTTCAAGATTTGCAAGCTCTAGTTTTGTAAGTATAGTTTTTACCATCGGATTGTATTGTGAATCTGGATACTCCAAAAGGTAATCTTTTGTACTTTTTATCGTATCTATGATCAACTGTTGGTTTCTATTTGGGTTTGAAAATGACTCAAAATTTGCCTTTATCTTTAAAAATTTTGCATATTGGCTATTTTTCATATCCCCATATCGCTTTATATACTCATCAAGATAGAAGTTTGCCAGTATATACTCCTCTTGCTCTATATGTGCATTTGCAAGTATAAGCATGCTAGTAGGCAACAGTGGAGACTCTACATGCTCACTAGAGAGCGAAGTAAAATAATCATCTGCTTTTTCCAAATCCTGATTTTTTATCTCTTTTGTGATCTTTTCATACCAAAAAATAGCAGGTTTATTATAGATGGCTACCTTATCCTTGTTTGAACAACCTGTAACCAAAAACAAAAAAATAGCAACTAAAGCAATCTTGAAAATTCTCATATATATAATCCTTCTTAAATAAGTGATGATATTGTACCTTTTTTTATGTTATCAGAAAATAAAACTCTATATTTTTAGTAAATTGTCGATATAATACCAAGAACAATACATTAAGGATATATATGAAGTTTAGTGT
>JALSKH010000064.1 GCA_026988975.1 Campylobacteraceae bacterium | reverse complement strand
TTTCTAAAAAAAATGAAAGAACACAACGCCACAATTTAAACGATTGAGGATATAACAGTGATAAAAACATTACCCTTTAACACGTAAACAATTTATTTTTAATATCTTCAAAAATTTTATAATCTTCAGGGCTGATGGTATCAGAGTAGATTAGATGATTGAGCTGTTCCAAAATATGTAATTTAGAAAGTTTATCGTCACATAAAGCTTGATTAATCACAGATACATGTGCATCTAAATCATACTCTTTGTCCAGTACTTCGTACAAAAAAGATTTTGCTTCTTCAGGATCACAGTCAAAATTTTGTCCCATGATATCACAAAAAAGAGGCGCTTCTTTTTCCACATCACGTTTATCTACTTTTATAATATGTGCCAGTAAGGTACCTACGGATTCTTTAATTTTTTGCTGCATACGCTATGCTCCTTTAAAAAATTTTATACTCCTATAATACAAAGAAAATAATATTAAGTCAAATTCCTAGATTCATATTATCCACAATTCATACAAATAAAATGATAATGTCGCTAAAATATCTGTTCTTACTTACCAACAAGGGGAGAGACATCATCTTGAATGCAAATAATCACATGACCATTATTATTCCTGTCTATAATGAAATAGAGAGCCTTGAAAGATTAATAAAGGTATTAAAAGAGTATCTTCATCAATCCAAAAATAAAAGTAAGGTACTTTTTATAGATGATGGTTCATCCGATGGCAGTATCACAAAAATAAAAACTGTTTGTAGTCAAGATCCTCTTTTTACGTATATAAAATTTAAAAAAAATCAAGGATTAAGCAGTGCAATAAAAGCTGGCATTGACCATTGTGATACGCCTTTACTTGGATATATGGATGCAGATTTACAGACGACTCCTTTTGATTTTGACACACTGCTTGAAGATATAGCGTTGTATGATGCTGTCATTGGCTACCGTGCAAAACGAAAAGATACATTGAGTAAAAAAATACAATCAAAATTTGCAAACAAAGTTAGACGATCTCTTATCGATGATGGCATTATAGATACCGGTTGCCCCCTAAAGGTGATGAAAACCGATATAGCAAAACGCCTACCTTTTTTTGATGGTATGCATAGATTTATACCTGCACTCATCCTGCTTGAACATGGGAAAATAAAACAGATTGAAGTACAACATTTTGAGAGAGAAGAGGGAGAATCAAAATTTAATATATTCAATCGTTCAATTCGTCCTTTGCAAGATCTCTTTGCTTACAGATGGATGAAAAACAGATATATACATTATGAGATAGAAGAACATAATCTTCATGAGAACAGATGAACCATTACAATAGTTTAATTTATTTTGTAGGATTTCTGGCACAAATACTATTTTCTGCACGCTTGCTGGTACAATGGATCTCTTCTGAAAAAGTCAAAAAAGTATTAACCCCTCAACTTTTTTGGGAACTAAGCATTGTGGCATCTGTACTCATGTTTATCTACGGATGGCTCAGAGATGATTTTGCCATTATGTTAGGTCAAACAATCACATATTTTATCTACATAAGAAATATGCAACTCCAAAACCAATGGGATAAACTTCCTATTTTGATACGATATATTTTGATTTTCCTCCCCTTTGCTTTCATATATTATGGGTTCAACAATGGAGAAACAGATATGCTTCATCTCTTTGCCAATAAAGATATTCCTCTTGCTTTACTGCTTTGGGGAAGTTTTGCACAGGTCATTTTTACCTTTCGATTTATCTATCAATGGATATATTCAGAGAAGATAAAGCATTCACATTTACCTAGAGGATTTTGGATTTTAAGTCTTGTAGGGTCATCCATGATATTGGTGTATGCCATCATGAGAGAGGATCCCGTTTTGTTTATAGGTCAACTCTTTGGTTTTGTGATATATATCCGCAATCTTATCTTAGGAAAACGTTCAAAAAAGGATACCCCATGAGAGAACATAGAAATATTTTTATCCTCCTGCTTCTTAGCACTTTTGCCTTACTTGTCACAGTGGGTAGTTATGGTGTTATCGAGACAAGTGATGCCCGCTATGCTGAGATTGCCAGAGAGATGTTTGTCTCACAAGATTGGCTTCATCCAAACCTATTGGATGTGCACCATTATCACAAGCCACCTATCACCTACCAAATCACTGCATTGGGTTATAAACTTTTTGGCATAAACACTTTTGGTGCTCGATTTTTTTTGCAAATATCCATACTACTTCAAATCGTATTGGTTTATCTTTTAACACTTCAGCTTACACAAACAAAGCGAACGGCTCTATGGAGTGCAACAATCTATTTTACTTTTCCTCTCGTACTTATTGCCTCTCGTAACCTCACTACGGATTCATTTTTAACACTTTTTGTTCTTCTATCTATTTATGCTTGGGTACGTTATAGAAAAGAGGGGAGATTTGGATGGATGTATCTATTTACGATCGCTTTAGGACTTGGTTTTCTTACGAAAGGACCTGTGGTATTTTTGGCACCATTTATCTTTGCCTTACTCTATAATCGTAGTGAAGTATCCAAGAGAGCGTGGAATCTTCACCATTTTTTAGCATGGACACTCTTTTTCCTCATCGCGTCATCTTGGTTTATCTATCTTGCTTTAGACAATCCTGCTTTTTTAGACTATTTTATAGGCAAACAGACTATAGATAGGTTTTCAAATAATGTCTTTCACCGTAGTGAACCATTTTGGTATTTCATTGCGCTCGCACCACTGCTTGGTATGCCTTGGCTTTTGGCACTACCTTGGATGGTAAAAAAAAGTATCATGCCAAATATCAAAACGATTTTAACGACTAAAGATATCAAGGTCACCCTCTTACTCTCTGTACTCATCCCTCTACTTTTTTTCTCAGCTTCAACCTCAAAAAGAGTACTTTACATCCTACCACTCTACCCACTGCTTGCAGTAAGTATCGCCTTGCTTTTAGAAAAACTACCAAAGCAAAACATCAAAAACCTACTCAAGGGTATGACTCTCTATGCTCTTTTTATATTTGCATTTTTAGGTCTTGCACCTTGGATAGATATGAAAATAGATTTTCCTACATATCTCACGCCACTATCACTGATTTTAATAGCTATGACACTTTGGTTGACATTCAAAAGTACTATGGAGGATAAAGATAAAACTGTTCTTATCACTTTTATGACAGCTGTCTATTTTCTTTTGTCTGCAACTGCACTTTTTTCATACAGTATTAAGAGCTTCAAAATAGCCACTCCAGTTGTCAATTGGCTAAAAAAAGAGAACCTAGACAAGAAAGAGATACTTGTATACAACAAAAGACTACCCTCTTTGGCTTTTGAA
>JALSKH010000063.1 GCA_026988975.1 Campylobacteraceae bacterium | reverse complement strand
GATATGATGAGAGTTTTGAAGAGTTAATTTTTAGTTTTTTAATCAATGGTGATTCGAAAAAAGAGATTGTCCATAAGATGAAATATCGTGGTATCTCTTTTAGTGATAAAGCTTATGATGAGATATTAGACTTCTTGCATAACCCAAAACTGGTTCAAAAATTGCTATTTCTAAAGTATGAAGAATTATGAGAAATTAAAAGAGCTAAAACCAGAACTGTTTAAACGATTAACAGGTGTAAAACCTGATACATTTAAAGCGATGCTCATAGAGTGTAAGACACACCATGAGAAGAAAAAATCTAAAGGTGGCAAACCAAATAAGTTGAGTGTATCAACTCAAATATTACTGATGCTTGAATACTATAGAGAGTATCGATCAATGGCACATATGGCATTTGACTACGAAGTAAGTGAATCCACTGTCTCAAGAACTATCAAAGAGATTGAGAGTGTGCTTCTGCAATCAGGGAAGTTTTCCTTACCAAGTAAAAAAGCACTCTATGAAAATGATGGAATGGATTTAGAGTATATCTTGATTGATGCTACAGAGTGCCCAGTAGAACGACCTAAAAAAAACAGAGAAAGTGCTACAGTGGGAAGAAAAAACAACATACGGTAAAAGGTCAAGTAGTTATTGATGCAAATCTTAGAATCATTTGTACAGCACTTGCCATGACAAATACTCACGATTTTAAACTCTATAAACAGTCTCGCCTCCCACTTCCTCAAATGCTAAAAGTTTGTGTTGATACAGGATATCTAGGGATTAATAATATTCATGAAAACAGTGAAATGCCAAAAAAGAAAACCAAGAAAAATCCTCTTTCAAAAGAAGATAAACTTGAGAATAAAAAGAAGTCATCAAAGCGAATACCGATTGAACATATCAATGCCAAAATAAAGGCATTTAAAATAGTCGCTCATAAATATCGTAACCGTAGAAAACGATTCGGTTTAAGGTTTAATCTCATCTGTGCATTAATCAATTTTGATAGAGGTTTTCAGGTGATTTAAGGGGTTATGCAAGAAGTCTAGTAAAAGTTTGAAACTAAAAATGGTTGATGATTATCTAGTAAGTTATAAGATAAAATGATTATTTAGGAGCCCGAATTTTTCATTAAGCCAAGATAGTAGATTTTATCCAAATACTACTTATATCGCAATCTCTACATAAAGGGGTACCTATAAAAAATAAAGATGTAATTGAATTATCTGAACAATTAGCTAGTAGATTTCAAGTCAAGCTTGGAATGACAGGGTTATCGTCATCCTAAACTTGATTCAGGTAAAGGAACTTTAGTTTTATTTGTAAAGAGATTGTAAACATCTAGTCAAACAACTCTTGACACACTTCTTTTATACTTTGAGTATCTAAAAAATAAAAGAGGTCTAAAAATGAAAAAGTTACTATTCGCTTCACTTATAGTTGCTTCCATAACTCAAGCCTATGAGCTAAACACTCAGATGCAAGAGTATATGAACACACTAAAGTCTGAAGCAAAAAAACAAAATCCAAATTTTAAAGAGTTTAGTTATGAGAGGGGTGAGAAGATTTTTACCTCGGAGCATATTGGCAAAAAAGGGAAACTAATCTCATGCGTAACTTGCCATACAAATGACTTGAGTGCTAAGGGGATAAATAAACATACGGCTAAAGTTATTGATCCACTCTCTCCATCTGCAAATAGTGAGAGATTTAGCGATGTTAAAAATGTTAAAAAGTGGTTGAGAAGAAACTTTAAAGATGTTTATAAAAGAGCTGGTTCTGCGCAAGAAAAAGGTGATGTTGTTACATACATCATACATAAAAAATAAAAGGAAAATATCATGAGAAGTTTAATGTTAATTGCATTGTTAGTTGGTAGTAGTTTAGTTGCAGATAGTTCATTTTGGGGCGAAAAAAGAGGTGTTGCTCCTGTAAACAATGAAGCTTATAGTGTTGAGTGTGGAAGTTGTCATTTTGCTTATCAGCCTGGGCTTTTGCCTGAACGATCATGGGTAAAACTTATGCAAAATTTAGAAAATCATTTTGATACAGATGCTTCACTTGAGCCTGAGGATAAGAAAAAGATACTTGATTATTTAGTAAAAAATTCTGCTGAAAAATTTACTCAGTATAAAAGAAGTAGAAAAATAAACAAAAGCATCTCAAGAGGTGAAACACCTATCGCTATAAGTCAAACGCCATACTTTATAAAAGAGCATAGAGAGATAAGAAGAGATCTCATAACTCAAAAAGAGGTTAACTCCATATCAAACTGTACCGCTTGTCATACAACAGCACACAAGGGTATATATGGTGAGAGAGATATAAATATTCCAAATTATGGAAGATGGGACGATGACTAACATCTATGTATGGAGTCTTTTTACAAGACTCTTTCATCTACTACTTGTAATCGCTGTTGGGGTAGTGTTTATAATCGCAGATTTTGAAAATTTGCTCTCCTATCATGCCGCACTTGGATATACGGTTGGATTACTCTTTTTATTTAGAATTGTATGGGGTTTTATGGATGTAAAATACTCTAGTTTTAAAGATTTTAACTTTAATCTCTTAGATTTAAAAGAGTATATGTTAAGTGTATTTGGAGATAAAAAAGAATACATTGGTCATAATCCTGCATCATCTTGGGCGATTGTGGCTATGATAATCTTAGGTTTACTCTCTGTGGGGAGTGGGATTTTAGTCTATGGAACTCAAGAGGGTATGGGCGTTTTTTCTTTTTTAAACAGTTCATTTTTTAGAGAGATGGAGATGTTTGAAGAGTTGCATGAGGTGTTTGCAAATTCGTTTATGGCAGTGATTTTTCTACATATTGCTGGGGTTTTACTAGATAGATTTTTACACAAATCAAAAGCACTAGAATCAATGGTGAGTGGGTACAAATCTGGAGACGCTCAGAGTGTAAAGCTGAGTTGGTTTCAAAAACTCTTTGGGGTGTTGTGGATAGGTTTGAGTGTTAGTTTTATACTCTATCTCTTAAGTTCTCCATCAAATATTTTACTCGCTGACAACAATAAAGCGATAGACTACAAGGTGGAACACGAGCTCTTTTACGAGGAGTGCATAAGCTGTCACACTCTCTACCCGCCACATCTTCTACCAAAAAAATCTTGGGTAAAGATGATGGATAACCTAGAAGACCACTTTGGTGATGATGCCTCTCTCGATGAGGAAGACACGCACTCAATAAAAGAGTATTTGCTTAAAAACTCTGCTCAAAACTCCACAAAAGAATCCGCATTTAAAATCCTAAAAAGTATGAATGGCAAAGATATTTTAGCTATCACAAAGACACCATACTGGAAACAAAGACATGAAGAGATAAAC
>JALSKH010000062.1 GCA_026988975.1 Campylobacteraceae bacterium | reverse complement strand
CAGACCATAGTGGTATCTGCTTTAAACCTTGTGGTATCAAAAGAGCAAACCTTGAGAGAGTAGAGCTTTTTGAAGATGAGATGGAAGCGATTCGCTTGGCTGATTTTGAAGGGCTTTACCAACAAGAGTGTGCCGATAAGATGGGCATCTCAAGGACAACTTTTTCAAGACTTATAGAATCAGCAAGAAAAAAAACAGCAGATGCACTGCTACATACAAAAGCATTAAGAATATTTAAGGAAGAAGAATTATGAAAAAGATTATATTATCAACAGTAGTTGTAGTGATGAGTGCTACATTTTTAAGTGCAACAACAAACAAAGAGATAAAACAAGAAGCAAAAGCTGCCATTATGAAGATGGGTAAAACACTCAAAATGCACATGAAACAAAACATGAAAGCAGGAGGACCGGTACAGGCGGCTACTTTTTGTTCAGACAAAGCCAGAGGCATTGCCAAAGAAGTAAATGCAGGGTATGAAAAAGGTGTTTCAGTCAAAAGAATCTCTCTAAAATACAGAAACCCAGCAGATAAACCAACAGCAGATGAAGCAAAGGTGTTACAAGAGTTACATACTGCGTTTGACACAAAAAAATCTCTTCCAAAAATGCTTGTTAAAGAAGTAGGTAAAAATCATTATAAAGTTTATAAACCAATTTTTATAAATAAAGGTGTTTGTCTTACTTGTCATGGTGCAGGTGATGTAAGAGATGAAAAAGCATACAAACTCATAAAAGCAAAATATCCAAATGACAAAGCTATTGGATATAAAAAAGGTGATCTTAGAGGTGCTTTTGTTGTTGATATTGTAAAATAGGAAAAAGTATGCAAATACAACTTCAGCAGATTGCAACAATCTGCTCTCCTTTTTGTGAGCTTGAAAATATGCCTGTACAACCATGTGGGGCAAAAGATACTTATGCAACCATAGAATTTAAAGAAGAATTTGTAGATGGCTTAAAAGATTTGGATGGTTTTAGTCATGTGTATCTTATCTATTATTTTCATAAAATACAAAAACCTGCGTTACATGTAATACCTTTTAATGATAAAACAAACACACATCGTGGAGTTTTTTCGACAAGAACACCGATGCATCCAAATTCTATAGGCTTGTCCGTGGTTGAAATTGTTAGTGTAAAAGATAATGTTGTGACCATTAAAGGCATTGATATTTTAGATGGCACACCACTTTTGGACATCAAGCCTTATATAGAAAATTTTGATAAAATTGCAGGGGAAGTAAAAAGTGGATGGATGCAGTCGAGTTTTGATGAGGTGAGTGCTGTTCGTTCAGATGAGAGGTTTGTAGATGAAGATACTTTTTGATAACTATGAAGTCTGTGATACATGTAAATCACTGTGGGGTTTTAGTGCCTATTTTGAGGAGTATAAACTTCTTTTAGATACTGGCAGTAACGGTCGTGTCCTTTTGCAAAATATGCAAAAAATGAGTGTTGATGTCAAAGAGATAGACTACATCTTCATCACACATTCTCATTGGGATCACATAGGTGGGCTTGATAGTATCATAGAACTCAATCCCAATGTGACTTTGTTCGTTCCATCTTCCCTTTCAAAACATCTCATCAAAGATTTAAAAACTTTAGTAAAAAGTGTCATCGTTTGTGGAAAAAAACCGCAAAAACTTTTTGGAAATCTCTACACAACAGGGCTTTTAGGCGAAGAGATGCCAGAACAGTCACTCATCTTAGATACACTCACACCAACAGTAGTTACAGGATGTGGGCATTTTGGCATAGAGAACATTACAAAAGTGGCTCGTGAAGTGATAAAAAAAGATATACTCTGTGTGATGGGTGGTTTTCATCTGCTCCGTAGCGATGAAGAGAAAATTTTAACTACTATTGCATCATTAAAAAAGATGGGGGTACAATGTGCCAAACCAACACACTGCACGGGAGATAAAGCTATCTCACTTTTTGAAGTAAATTTTGAGAATACCGACGAGGAAAAAGAATAAAGCAAGCTCTTTGAGATTTTTATCATAAAGTAGGGTAAAAAATCCTCCTACTATAAAAAGTGTACCGCTAAGTAAGGGTTTTATGTAGTTTTTTATCTCTTTTGCAAGCCAGTAAAGTTGGTCATCGCTGAGTTGTACTTCTAGTTCATTTTGGGCAAGTTTTTGGAAACTTGTTTGAATGTTTTGGAGTACAAATGGGGTGTCTTTTACTCCTTGTGTGAGAAGTTCTTTGTAGGTTTTTGCTCCAAGTGCTTTTGGTATATTTTCTTGTAGCGTTGGTAAAATGTCTTTAATACCGTTAAAATTTTCTATGTAAGTCGTTCCTAAACCTTCGATTATTGCACTCACGCGTAAGATGTAAATAGCATCTGATGGAAGTTTAAAAGGTAAATCTTTGGTACTTGCTAAGACATCAAAAGCGAGTTGTTGCATCGATTCACTTGTAAGGTTTTCATTGGAAAATATGGCAAACATTTTTGCGCTAAACTCCGCGAGTTCTGCTACAGGTGCTTCATAAGCAACGGTGCCAAGGCGTTTGTTTGCACTGATGTAGAGTTCATAATTTTGTTCATTGGCTGCTTTTATAAGCTCTATAATGGCAACTCTAGTTGCGTTTGGTACTCGTTTTACCATCCCAAAATCAAGCAGAATTAGCTCTCCCTCTTTTGATACTAAAAGGTTTCCAGGGTGTGGGTCTGCATGAAAATAGCCTTCGATGAGCATTTGGTCAGTATAAAAATTGATGAGTTTTGCGATAAGTGGCTTGAAGTCTATATTGTGTTTTAAAAGGTTCTCTTTATCATCAAAACGAAATCCCTCTTCAAAACTCATCACTATAGCAGAGTCGCTACAATATGCCTCATAAGGTTTTGGAAAAGTTATGCCACTTTGTGCATATATTTCTGAAAAAGTTTTGAGGTTATGCAACTCATTATGAAAAGAAACCTCCTGCAAAATCATCTTAGAAAATTCACTAATGACGGCATCAATAGAGTTTTTTGTGTAGGTACTAAAAAGAGGTTTAAAGAGATTGTTAAAAAAATTGAGTATGCGAATATCTGCTTTTACCTGTTTTACAATGCCTGATTTTCTGAGTTTTACTGCAACCTTAGTGTTATCATGTAAATAAGCAACATGTACCTGTCCTATGGAGGCTGAGGCGATAGGAATTTTTTCAAAACTTTTAAAACACTCTTTATTTGAAAAAGCACTCTCATAAATTTCATCAAATTCTTTTGTAGACATAGCCGGAAGCTGGTCGTGAAGCTCTTTGAGTTCTTCGAGGTACTCTTGGCTAAAAAAATCACTTCTCGTTGCTAAAACTTGTGCAAGCTTAATAAAACTAGCACCAAGAAGAAGAATAGTTGTGTTTAACTCTTTTGGCTTGAGTGGTTTTAGTCCTAAAAAGCTTGTTTTTTTCT
>JALSKH010000061.1 GCA_026988975.1 Campylobacteraceae bacterium | reverse complement strand
AAGATCAGTTACTAAATTTGGCATTTTATTCCTTTACTTTCCAGTAGCCTTTTCTGGCACTTCCAACTCTTGTGAGTCTATCGGCTTTTTTTAAACTTGCTATCTGTTTTTCGATAGCCCTAGTTGTTAGATTTAAAAGTTCGGCTAACTCTTTTATGGTGGTTTTTGGATTTTGTTTTAAGTAATCTAAGATTTTATCTTCTGTATTTACCGAACTTTTTACCGAATTCTTTACCGAACTTTTAATACTCTGTAAAATAACTTCAAGCATAAATTCTACAAATGGTGTACTTTCTCCTAAACTACCTGCTTCCTCAAGCACTTCATAGTATCGTTCTTGATTATCTTTAATAATACTTTCGGTTGGAATTGCACTAAATACCTTCTTCCAATGATATAAAATCACACTTTGCCAGAGTCGTCCTATGCGACCATTTCCATCAGAAAATGGGTGTATAAATTCAAATTCATAGTGAAATACACAGGATTTTATAAGTATATGTTCATCACTATTTTTAAGCCACTCAAACAAGTCTTTCATTAAGTCAGGCACAACTCCAAAAGGAGGTGCAACATGGCTCACACCATCACGACTACCAACACCAACATTGACACCTCTAAAATTTCCAGCAGTTTTTAAAATGCCTTTCATCAAGATTTTATGTGCTTTGAGTAAATCATCTAAATTATCATAGGCATAATTTTCAAACTCTTTATAAGCATTTATAACACCCTCTACCTCAAGAACTTCCTCATAAGTTCCTAAGACTCTTTTACCATCTAAAATAGCCGTGATTTTATCTTCACCTAAAAAGTTTCCCTCTATCTCCAATGTTCCTGCTAGAGTTTTTATGCGATTTTTCTTGCGAAGCATTGGAGTTATAGTTTTGTCGGCTTGAAACTCTATCTTGGTAAGTTCCTCACCTATGGAAGTAGCTAGTGTTAGCATTTTTGATGTTATGGTGTATGGGGGTTTGTAGTTCATTTTATCTTCCAATCATTCATCTTTATTTGTCTCTATTTGCTTTGGCAATGCACTGTGTTTTATTAGTTTTTTTTCATCAAATTTTACTTTTCTTTCTAATTTTTTTAAATCTTCTGATGGAGGTAATTCATCAGGTTTAATGCCTCTATCTGCCAATAATCCTCTAACACTTTTATTGTTTTGTATGTGTTCAGTTACAATAGACTTTTCTCCATAAAGATTATCTTTTTTAACATTATGATTTGTTATTTCTGTTGCTAAGTTTTTAGCTGTTATTGTTATAGTAGGTAAAAAATCAGCCAATGGTCTATTTTGTGAAATATTAAGTTTATTTTTCATATCCATTGTGCTATATCCACCAAATAAAGCTTGATCACCTTGTGATCGAATCCTTGCAAAACCACTATTGTCAACACCTCTTTCATAAATGTTTTTAGAAAGTTCTGTTTCAGATTCTCTTAGTTTTGCTCTTGCTTTTAATCTAGTTTCAAGTTCAAGTCTTTGTTCTATTAACTCTTGTTTTCTTGTTTGAATTGCAAAGTAAGTTTGTGCAAAAGCTATCTCTTTTTTTGAACTATCTCCATTTTGAGCTATAAGATAACAAGCATAACGAGTCAATACAATATCATCTATCTCCCTTATCGCTCCTGAGCCTATCTGAACCATTTTTCCCACATGGCGAAAATGGTCAGATACAATTACTTTAGAATTTTCAGCACTAGTTTTTGCCTTTTGTATCACATTTTGAAACTTATCCCAACTTTTATAACCTAAAATTATTTGCAAGTCTCTTGCATACCAAAACTCTATATCTGTATTGTCTATTACATTTGTAATACTATTAAAATTTTTTTGAAGTGATAATATTAATTGCTTATCCATTTTGACTAACTCCATCTTTCACATCTGCTGGATTTTCATCTATGTAAGTTGATTTTTCCATTCCAGCTAATGGCAAAAAGAAATCATAATGCCCTGCTAGCTTTTTAAAATCTATATCTAAAGTATCAGTAGTTTTAGTATCATAAGCAAGTAGTGTTTTGTAGTCAGTAACGATAACAAATCTAGGCTTTTGCCTCGCAGAAATGTAACTGTTTTTAAGAGTATCGATACTCCCATGTAAATGTTCATAAACCTCTTTGAAAAATACCTTTTTTCTAAGCAACACTTCGCCATTAGATTCTAACTGATTTAAATCGCTTTTTTTAAGTCTTGTAATCGTCGCTTTTGGTTCACCGAAGGCAAGTAAAAATTCAAATATAAAACTATCTTGTGAAAAGTTTGCTAGTAGCTTAGTTATATTAGTTTCTATTTGCGTTATTGTCATCTGTCTGTTCCTAAGTTAAACTTTTACAATTTGAATTATTTTACTACATTATAGCTTGTATTTGCAATGATAGAGGTTAAGGAATCAGAATCAAACTAGAGTTTTCAGCAAACTCCTAGATAGACTTTATCTTCATCTAGATATTCGTGATGGTGGACTCTGGTTTCGCCATCACTGTTTATGTCTATGATGGCATATGTTGGGTTTTCTTCGTTTGTTAGGTACTCTTTTTTTTCGTCTGGCCTGTAGGCTACTTCAAATGTTGTGCTTCTTGTGGAGTGCATAGAGATAGAGCCTTTGCTTGAGTGCATTATGCGGTGGATATGTCCAAAAGAGATGTGTTTTATATTTTCGTATTTTTTTAGTATCTCCCAAAAGAGTTCTTTTGTTTTGAATTCTCCCATATTGTCCATCTCATAAAGACCACAATCTATGGGATGGTGATGCATAAATATATATTTTTGCTCCTGTTTATACTCATCTAGTGCACTTTTTAGCCATCTCAAACGCTTTTCACAAAGCTCTCCATATGGTTCATTTTCTACTAGCGTATCTAAAAATATAAAAATTTTATTGTCTATTTTTTTAACATACTGGGCAAATTTTCCGCCTGAAAATTCGGGGAAATATGATATAAAAAGCTCTCTATTGTCATGGTTTCCAAGTATCGGGTATATTGGTATTTCAGAATTATCTATGGTATAGCGAAATTTTTCATAAACTAGCGGATCTGAGTCATTTGCCAAATCCCCTGTTATAGCGATGAATTCGGTATCATTGTGGAACTTTTGTATGCTTTGGAGTGCAATTTTGAGTCTATACTCAGGATCTATGCCATAGAGTGAGAGTTGGCTAGATCCTAACAAGTGAGTATCGCTTATATGTATAAATTTCACTTTTACTTTTTATTTCTATTTATAAACAGTGATCCTAATGCTACAACGGTTATAAAAACAACGATTATAAACGAGACGGCATTTAGAACTGGAGTTGAGCTAAACTTTATACGAGAATACAGATCAACTGGCAGTGTAGGATCTGAGCCTATCAAAAATATAGTCGTATTGAAGTTTGAAAAACTTATAAGGAACGCCACTGTAAAAGCACCTATGAT
>JALSKH010000060.1 GCA_026988975.1 Campylobacteraceae bacterium | reverse complement strand
AGTATGGTATTATTCAAAGTATGAGTAGAATTGGTAATTGCTGGGATAATGCAGTGGCAGAGAGTTTTTTTCATACATTAAAAACCGAATTAATTTATTTAGAAATATTTGAAACGAGAGCACAAGCCAATCAAGCTGTGTTTGAATATATAGAAGTATTTTACAATAGACAAAGAGCACATAGTGCCAACGGATATTTATCTCCAGTAGAATTTGAGGAAAAAATGTTACGATTGGAAACAGCTGCTTAGAATGTTGTATTCTGAGTGTGAAATAGGGTTGACAGATCAATCCCACAAGGAGTCCTAAGAGCAGACCTCTTTTTTGAAACTGAAAAATTGGTTGGGTATATATTGGATTATTTTGAAAAGTACAATACTGGCAAAATAGATAAAACTTATAAAACTATTGAGATTTATGATCATATAAAATTATTGGATTTTCCAAGAAGTGAAGATGGAGAAATCAGTGCAACAGTACATCCAAATCTTCAAGACAATGGCTACTATAAACTTACAAAAGGAGATCCACTCTTCATAACGCTCGAAGGAGATGTCATAAATTATGAAGAAGATGATGTTGTATATGCTCTTTTTATCAATGAGGCAGCATATTATGAAAAGGGTTTTGCTATGTGTTTAACGGAAAAGAAGAAAATAAAAATTTAGAGAGGTTTTTAAGCCTCTCTAAATAGATTATTTGTCTTGGTGTATATCCATCTGAGGGTATGGAATCGAAATATTTTTCTCATCAAAAGTAAGTTTTACTTTCTCTAGAGTATCAAAATGTACTCCCCAATAGTCTCCGCTTTTAACCCAAGCACGAACTACAAAATTCACACTACTATCAGCCAATTCACTGACTGCCACAAAAGGAGCAGGATCTTTTAGAACCCTCTCATCTGCGTTAATGATCTCTTCTAAAGTAGTTTTTGCGAGTTTGAGATCATCATCATACCCTATGCCAAAAATAAAATCGACTCTTCTTGTATCTTTTGCTGAAAAGTTTGTGATATTTCCACCTATTATCGATGAATTTGGTATGATTATCTGCTTATTGTCTCCTGTTTTGAGAAGTGTACTGAAAAGATTTATCTCTTCTACTACGCCACTCTCTCCGGCACCGTTGATAAAATCTCCAACATTAAACGGTCTGAAGAAAATCAACAAAACTCCAGCACCAAGGTTTGAAAGAGTTCCTTGAAATGCCAAACCTACTGCCAAACCTGCGGCTCCTAAAACTGCTATAAAAGAGTTGGTATTTATGCCAAGTGTACTAAGAGCAGCTAGGATGATGAAAAGCATCAAACCACCATAGATGACATTGCCACCAAATTTTGTTATGGTTTCATCTAACTTTGCTTTTTGCATAGCTTTTTTAGAAAAGTTTTTCAAAAATTTAGCTACGATTTTACCGATATAAAATATCAAAACCGCACCTATGAGTTTTACCCCATAGATGCTTATAAATCCTATAATTGAATCAAGACTAAAATTCATACTGACTACTTCATAAACCTAGCATCAACTCTTCTATTTTGAGCCATGCCTTCTTTGGTTTTATTGGTTGCTATCGGATTTGATTCTCCTAAGCCTTTAGCTGTTATTCTACTTGCATCAACACCCTCTGCCTCTAGTGCATCTGCAACAGCATTTGCTCTCATTAAGGATAGTTTAAGGTTGTACTTTTTGCTTCCTCTTGAGTCGGTATTTCCTTCTAAAATAACTCTGTAATTTCTGTTTATACTCATAAATTTTGCAACTTTTTTGATTTGCATCATATAGTTTTGAGATATATCAGCTTTATTTGTAGCAAATGTTACATGTAGGCGTATGACCTTCACGCATCCATCGCTGTTAACTACATTGCCAACTGGTGTATTTGGGCATAAATCTTGACTATCAACTACGCCATCATTGTCGCTATCTAATTCACAACCCTTAGCATTGACTTTAACGCCCGCTGGTGTATTGGGACACATGTCTTTGCTATCGACTACACCGTCATTGTCGCTATCTAATTCACAGCCTTTTTTATCAACTTTGACACCCATTGGCGTATTTGGGCATAAATCCATATTATTATTTACGCCATCATGATCGTCATCTCCCACAACTACAGGTTTTGGAGCCGGTTTTGGAGCGGGTGCCGCTTTTGGAGCGGGCATAGGTTGAGCTTTTTTCCCAAAAGGGATAGCAAAACCAACAGTATAAAAGAGATTATTGTCTCCATGATCAAATTTTATAGCATGTCTTACCTCAGCCCTTAATGAGAAATTATCAGTAACTTTATACTTCAAACCCAAACCATAATCAACAAATCCCGAGTCATCATTGTTAAACATCTCATTTTTGATACTCTCATATCCGAGTCCAATCAAAGAGTACAAAGAGAGTTTATCTTTTAGAGGGTATGACTTTATCACATGCACAAAATATCTACTGATATCTGTACTAGCTGCTGAATTATCATAATCCACACCATCGCTTCTCTCATAACCAAACTCAATCTGGTCAAATATAGAGTCTATATTTATACCAAACCTCAAACCATAACTTAGCTGATTGTCCAAATCCAAGTTGCCCTCTGGCATCACTCCACCGATAGTCGGTGTAATTTCATACTTATAGTTACTAGCAAGAACTAAACTGCTCATAACTAAAAGCGCAAGAACCATCTTTTTCATCATTTTCTCCTAAAATTTTTTATATTATATCATAAAATTATCACAACTTTATCTCTTTTATAGAATTTAAAGAGTATATAAAAGTTTTAAATTTTTCAAAATCATCTATAATTTCCAAGCCTTTTTTGTGCCATTGTATAAAATCATTTGGAATTTTACTTATATACTCATCCAATAATCTATCTCTCATCTCATCATCTAATTTATCTGCATTTGAGATGCTTTTGATATGATTTATGATGGTATTTTGAGCAAATTCCCTTATCGTTGCTATCTCTTCGATGCTTTTACCCTCTTTGATCAAATCTAGTGTTTTTTGAACTGTAGGGCTAAGAGTATGTTTTTTTAAATCTTGTAGTTTTTCCAAAAATATATCTGCATACTTTTCAAGCTTGATCTCCCCCACACCATTTATCTTGGCAAAACTTTCTCTATCAGTAGGTAATTTTCTTGCCATCTCTTTTAAAGAGGAATCAGCAAATATCACATACGCAGGCACGCCCTCTTTGTCAGCCAACTCTCTCCTTAAAGCTCTTAAAATCTCAAAATTTACATCATCCTTTACTTCATCCGATTTTAGTGAAACTTCATCATGCTTTTGAAATATCTCACTATCGCCATAAATCTCCTGTTTGCCTTTTAGGATTTTACTTCCCTCGTTTGTCAATCGCAACTCTTTATATTCACCTCTAATGATCGCATTTTTTTCAAAAAGTTTGTCGATTATGAGCTCCCAACTTGCTTTTGATATATCTGTTGCTATGCCATAGACACTGAGCTTATCGTGCCCATT
Source organism: Campylobacteraceae bacterium (assembly GCA_026988975.1). GTDB lineage: Bacteria > Campylobacterota > Campylobacteria > Campylobacterales > Sulfurospirillaceae > JAADIZ01. Next base: position 17,347 of record JALSKH010000060.1, on the reverse strand, counting down.
ATCTAAAATCTTTTTATTTTTACTGCCTCTTAAAATATCCACTAGATAATTCGTACCAAAACTCTGATTTGTGCGATATATAGCTGACAACAACATCCTTGCCTCTTTGGTTATATCCACTTCAGGCAACTTTGGTTTTTGACAATTATCACAAGAATTTTTGCACTCCTGTATCTCCTCTTCAAAATATTTTACTAAAGTTTTATGCCTACATGTAGAGCTGTTTGCGTAGTTGTACATCTGTTGTATCTTTTGCTTTGCTCTTTGTCTATATGAATCATTTTCTATGGAATTTAACAACTCACTTTTTCGCATCACATCGCTCATAGAGTACAGAAGCAGACACTCACTCTTAAGTCCATCTCTGCCCGCTCTTCCTATCTCTTGATAGTAACCCTCCATGCTTTTTGGCAAGTCCATATGCACTACAAATCTAACATTGCTCTTATCTATACCCATTCCAAATGCTATGGTTGCTACTATGATTTTAGTCTCATCTTTTATGAAGCTATTTTGAGCTTTAGCTCTTTTTTCACTGCTTAATCCCGCATGATATGCTAGGGCTTTTAACTTTTTACTTTGTAAAAATTTTGCTATATCTTCACTCTCTTTTCTTGTAAAAGTATATACTATGCCACTATCATTCTGGTAGCTTTTCAAAAACTTTAGAAGCTTATCTCTTCCATTGCCGACTCTTTTTTGGATATTTAAAATCAGATTTGCCCTAAAAAAACTCCCTCTGCAAATAGCTGGATTTTTTAATTTTAGAGATTTGACGATGTCGTCTGCTACTTTATTTGTAGCCGTTGCAGTAAAAGCAGCTATCGGAATGTGCGGAAACTCCTCCTTAAAAAAGTGAAGCTTTCTATAATCCGGTCTAAATTCATGCCCCCATTCACTCACACAATGCGCCTCATCTATAACTACGAAACTAACCTCTATCTCCCTTAGCAGATTTTTAAAACTCTGCATAACAGCTCGCTCAGGCGATACATAAAGAAGGGATATCTCTTTGTTGTAAATTTTACGATAAACCTCTTTGCTTTCTTGTTCACTTAGTTCACTTGTCAACTTGTCAGCTTTGATGTCATTTAAACCCAGATTTATAACTTGGTCGTTGATGAGTGCAATAAGTGGCGATACTACAATGGTAATTTTTCCCTTAAAGTACAAAGCAGGCAGCTGATAACAGAGTGATTTTCCACCACCTGTTGGCAAGATAGTAAGCAAATCTCTTTGCGAAATGATAGCTTCTATACTCTCTTTTTGCAGTGGTTTGAATTGGTTGAATCCAAAATTCTTTTGTAGTAAATTTTCTATTTCAATCTCCTCATTTTTTAATTACATGTAGGTATTCATAAGTTATATTTTTTGCATCATTCATCTTAGTCTTAAATCTTTTATGTTCTTTTTTTATAACAGAGTAGCTACCATATTTTTGCATTATGGTTTTGATATCATCTATGTTCATCAAACCCTCACTGCTGTAACTTAAAAATATATATCTGAAGTCTGCATTTTTGATCAACTCTTCAAAACTAGCATAAATCTTACTCTTTTTACTATAATCCGAAGCATTATAGGCTCTAATGCCCGTTTTCCCTCTAGGAGTAAAGTTATCATATCTTGCGATAGTATTTAACATGTGATAATTCGCGCCATATTGCCTTTGATTGTAAGGGGGATCAAGGTAAAGGATGTCACCTTGAATTTTTTTGATCAAAATATTGCTATCTTCATTAAAAACTTCATGAGTAGCCGAGTCTAAAGCAAAATCTGCTGGCTCTAAAATCAACTCCTTTTGTGCAATTTTTTTTATATTTTTTAAAAATGAACCATAAACAGAAGCTGTATTTGCAACTTTATCTGCACTTTGAATCAAAGAAGCAACTAAAAAGTAGTATGTATCATCCCCGATTTTGCCCTCTTTTTTCCAGTTTTGTATCTTCTTTCGTATCACATCAATTTTTTGACCATTTTTATCGCTAAAATATTGCCTTCCGCTTCCGCTTCCTTTGCAATAATTTGTATAAATAAAGCCTGTATCTATCGTATTTAAGTTATTTAATTTTTCGATATATAACTTTTGTTTAGGGATTTTGGTAACATTTTGGATGTAATTTCTATTTAAAACAAAACTATAATACTCCAAATCATTTGCAATAACTTTTTTAACATGACCCTTAAATTTTCTTCCTATGACACCTGTGCCAGCAAACATATCACAAAAAACTTGATCTTTTAAATCTACTCCAACAACTCCTCCAACCTCATCAAATATCCATGATGCAAGCTGTAATTTTGAACCTATATAATTCACTTTTTCCACTCAATCACATTATGCATGACTCCTATGAGTGATGGGCTTACAGGGTGGATTTTTTTATTTACGACTGTTATGGAGTTTGGAATTACCAAAAACAGATATGGGTTATCATCGGTTATAAGTTTAAAAATCTTCTTATATATGGCATTAAACTTTTTATTATCCACTGTTCTCTCAGCTTTTTTAATCAACAAATCCACTTTCTTGTTTTTGTATCCTATAAAATTAAAACCGCCCTTTTTATATGATTCGCTATCCCAGATACTGTACGCATCAGGCTTAAGACCAACCGACCAGGCTAAAAGTACCGCTTCAAATCTTTTTGGCATAACGACAGTATTTAAAAATGCTTGCCACTCCATAATGCGAAGTTTTACGATGACTCCGGCTTTTCTAAGTTGGGCTTGCAAGATTTGAGCCATATATGTTCTAGTTGAGCCTGTGTTTGTACTAAGCTCAAACTCAAGCGGATGCTTATCGTCATATCCTGCACTTTTAAGTAACTCTTTTGCTTTTTTTATATCTTGCTTGGGAGCTTTTACAGTTGGATTAAATGCGCCCGTTCCTGGCAAAAATGGACCTGTGCAAACTCTGGCATGTCCAAAAAACATCACTTGCGCCAACTCCTCTCTGTTTATCGCCAAAGAGAGAGCACGGCGTACAAGTGGATTTTGAAATTTTGGATTTTTTAGATTGAACCCCATGTATGAGTATGAATGTGATGGCGACTCATATATACTAAATCTCCTTTTAAAATCACTATCAATCTGTCTCTCAAGCTGCAAAGGAGTCAAGGAACCCACATCTAAACGACCCGATTTGAGCATCAAAAAGTTTGCCGAACTGTCTGGCAGATAGTGATATATGATCTCATCTATATATGGTTTGTGGACAAAATAGTTTGGATTTGAGGAGAGTTCAATATTTTGAGAGATAGAGAATTTTTTCAGTATAAATGGACCTGTACCGATTGGTGCTTGATTAAATTTGCTTGTCATCAAGTTTTTTTCATTTTTTAGTATATGCCATGGGAGTATCTCCATCATCCATGTTTCAAGCGCTTTAAAGTATGGATACTTATATATCACTTTTATCGTATATGGATCAAGTGCAACGACTTTCTTGATATGCTTAAAGCTAGAAGCATATGGGGTAAAAATTTTTGGAGATATGATAGTTTTGTATGTAAAAATAACATCTTTTGCACTAAAAGGGGCGCCATCACTCCACTTTACATTTTTTCTTAGGTGAAAAATCAGAGTCGTATTGTTTTCAAACTCATAACTACGAGCGAGCATCATCTTTATCTTCGCATTTTTGTCGTAAGTTATCAAAGAGTTAAAGATCCATTGAGTTATCTCACTGCTAGAGCTATCTGTTGAGAGGATAGGATTTATTCTGCTTGGGTTTGCGCTTATAGATAGATTTAGCGTTGAGGAGAACAGTAACAAGGTAAATGTAAAAAAAATTAATAAATATTTCATTTTTAGATTATACCATAAGAGATAAAATTAAGCATAAAAAAAGCGTCTGAGGTGGGCATCTCAGACGCTGATTTTCAAAACATATTTGTTTTAAAAGGAGGGTTGTGTTTTGGTAATAGAATTATAAGATTTAATCATAAACAAAAAATAACTTTTTGCAAATAAATAGTAAATAAAATCTACTCTATGGTCTCATAGACCTTTACTTCTGGGCGTCCTGCAAACCAATCATGCGGTGGTAGATTTTCATGTGATTTTTTGAAATCATCACTTATTGTGTAGTTTGTAAAACTTTTTATATCTTTCCATGATGTTTCTATGATAAACTGGCTGTTTTCTTCTATCATTGGTAGATTTTGAGGAGCCAATAGTCTCATATCTATAAAACCCTCTTGAGCTTCTATATTGTGCTTTTTAACTGCCTCTTTTATATGGTTTGCAAACTCTTCGTAGTGTTCTGCTTTGATAGGAAATTTTGTAAAAACTGTGATCATCTCTTTATCCTTTAGTATAAATTTTTAATAATTATAACACAAATCTCGTTTAAGGTTATTTAACTATATAAAATCTATAGATTTACTTTACTTTAAAAATATTATGCTATTATTATAACTGACCTTACGCACTATAAACACACCTAGGCAGAATGAGAAAAGCTCATTCCGAGGCAGTTTGCTTTTAGCGTAGCCGTAGCTACGGTAGAAGTGAACTAACGAAGCAGATGGTGCTTTATCATTCTGTCCGTAGGATGATAAAATTTGCACCCTACTGCTGCGTCAGCATAGCTTCATAGTAGAATAACTACAATTTTGCTATACTTCCTTGCATTAGAGTGCAACTTTTATCACCTAGGTGTGCTTATAGTGCGTAAGGTCAGTTATTAATATCAGAAAGGAAATATATGTATAAATCATGCCCAATTTCAAACTATAAAATCGACTCGCATATAGTTCGTTTTATATCTTTTCAAGTTTCCATAGTTGCTCTTTTATTGATAATCACAAAATTACCTGTATTTGCATTTGTGCTTTTTTTTGATTTTACACTTAGAGCACTAAGAGTGCAAAACCTTAGTCCTTTTTTCACGACAAGCAAGCTTGCTGTCAAATTATTGCACTTAAGAGCAAAGATGTGTGATGAAGCACCTAAACGATTTGCTCTATTTATGGGACTTTTGATCTCTTTAAGCCTTAGTATTTTATATCTTGAAAATTTTGAAGTTATAGCAACAGCTACTGCATCGATACTGTTGATTTGTGCTCTTTTGGAGACTATTTTTGATTTTTGCGTTGGTTGTAAAATCTACCAATTTTTAAGATTCATCAAAAGATAGTAAAATGATAGGTATCACATCAAAAACTGTTTATGCAGTAGCTGCCATATATCAATTAGGCTCTCTTGAAGATTACAAAACTTTGAAAATCAAAGATATAGCACAAAAAGCTAATGTTCCTCAAAAATTTCTGGAGCAAATCCTTTTAGAGCTCAAAAAAAGTGGTCTATTAAACAGTTCAAAGGGTGCACATGGCGGTTACAGATTGGCAAAGTCATTGGAAAAAATAAAACTTAGAGATATAATAGAGATTTTAGAAAATGACACATTTGCCGATGTATGCAAAACTGGAAATGAAACTCTGAAACTATTTTGGTGCGATATACAGACAAACCTAAAAAATGCTCTAAATGTACCTCTTTCAGAACTTAAAAAAAACGAGGAAAAATTAAATCAAATATTGAATTTTTCCATATAAAGGCACTTGATATGAATTATGAATACTTCAATACCCTGTTAGTGCAGTCTATTGGCAGCAAAACTGGCTCGACTGCTCCGCAAATCACTCCATCCGCTTCTTTTGGATACAAAGATGCAATGCAAGCCCAAGAGATATTTGAAGGGACAAAAAAACTCCCTCTATATGCTAGAGTTGGAAATCCTACAAATACAAAGCTAGAATCAATAGTTACAAAAATAGAAAATGGTTTTGGAGCAATCGCAACATCCTCAGGAATGGGAGCTATATCTATGGTTCTTAGTGCAATCTTAAGTGCTAATGACGAGATACTCTGCATCGGTGGTTTTTTTGGAGGAACTTATACGCTTGTAGGTGAAACTCTTAAAAGATTTGCCATAAAAAGTAGTTTTTGCGAAATCGATGATTTTGCGACTATAGAGAAAAAATTAAAATCAAATATAAAAATAGTCCTAATAGAGAGCGTAGGAAATCCAGGGTTAAGGCTTCCTGATATCAAAAAAATATCTGATTTATGCAAATCATATGAAACACTTTTGATAATCGACAATACAACCACACCTCTACTTGTCCGACCTCTAGAGCTTGGAGCTGATATAGTTGTACACTCAAGCACCAAAAATATGAGTGGACACAGTGCAGCACTTGGAGGTATCGCAGTTTTTAGAGAAGTAGATAGTAAAAGCGACAAACTTTTAAACCAAAAATACAAAGATTTACATGAAATAATCAAAAAAGCACAAAAGGCTTCACTTATCGCAATTTGCAAGAAAAGAGCTCTTAGAGATATAGGTATGAGCGCAAATGCTTTTGGATCTTTTTTGACAATTTTGGGGCTAGAAACTCTTGCATTAAGAGTTCAAAGAGTCAACAAAAGCGTAGAGACCGTAGTTAAAATTCTTGAACAAAAACTACCACAAGATATAGTGGTAAATCATCCATCTTTAGAAAAAAGTAGGGACTTTGAAAATTATAAGAAATTTTTTAAAAATGGCTGTGGTCCTATATTTACAGTTGATTGCAAAACACAAAAGAGAGCTTTTGAATTTATAGACAAATTGAAACTAGCGACAATGACAGCAAATATAGGCGACAACCGTACACTTGTCCTGCATATGAAAAGCACAATATATAGAGATTTTGATAAAGAATCAAGAGAGCATCTTGGCATCACAGATGGATTGATAAGAGTTTCAGTTGGATTAGAAAATCCGCAAGATATAGCAAATGATTTTTTGCAAGCGAGCATAAAATAAAATGAAAATAGAGAATATAAAAAAAGAGAGGGCATTTTGGCTCTCTTTGATAACTTTAATTTTGATCTATCCACTTGAACATACTTTCGCAAGTACGATGATAGGAAATATCATTGGATTTCTTATTATATTTTGTGTGATAATCTACTCAGCTATCAGCGTTGCTCATCATGCTGAAATTCTTGCTAAAAAGTATGGCGAGCCATATGGAACGCTAATCCTGACGATAGCCGCTGTTTTAGTTGAAATTGTCATTATCGTCATAATGATGACAAATGCACATAGTCCAACACTAGCACGAGATACTATATACTCAGCTGTCATGCTTGACATAAATGGGCTTTTAGGAATCTGTGCATTTATAGGTGGCATAAAATATGGGGAGCAAAAATACAACATGGATTCATCAAATTCATATATCTCTATGCTCATAGTTGCCTTTGCAATTGCTATGGTAATTCCACACTTTATACCACAAAAAAATCTAATCCTATATGAAAATTTCACCGTATTTGCATTTGCGTTACTATACATACTGTTTACAAAAATCCAACTAAAAAATCATAAATATTTCTTTACATATAACTACAACAAAAAAGACAAAACTGAGCAAGAACATTTAGAAAGTAGTGAAATAAGTGGTGCTTACCATGCCACTTTGCTAAGTGTTTCCATCATCATAATTGGAATTTTAAGTGAACTTCTCGCCTTTTTTATGGACAACAGCATCACTGACATCGGACTTCCTCTGGCACTCGGAGCTTTTGTAGTGGCTGTCATATCTGCTTCGCCAGAGCTGATTACCGCTCTAAAATCAGCTTCAAACAATAACATGCAAACTGTTATAAACATTGCACTTGGCGCAAGTCTAGCAACACTTCTTCTGACGGTACCTAGCGTTATACTTGTAGCCGAAGTTATGAATTTTAACATAGACTTAGCACTTACCCCGCTTCAAATGAGTATGATAGGCATCACACTTGTAGTCAGCATAGTTAACTTCAATGATGGAGAGACAAATATACTAGAGGGTTTTTTGAATTTTATACTATTTGTACTTTTTTTCTTTCTAATTTTTGTAGAGTAAAAATTTTAGGCATAAAAAAAGCGTCCGAGGTGGGCATCTCGAACGCTGATTTTAAAAAAATATTCGTTTTTCTAAAAAGGAGGTTGCGTCTTGGTCAATGAAATTATATGATTAAAGCTTAAACAGAAAATAACCTTTTATAAACAAAACATAAATAAGAGTAAAAATCTCCTATTAGAGCCAACCTTTTTTCTTGAAAAACAGATATGGCGCAACTCCTGATATAGCAATGAGTACAAGGGCAAATGGATAGCCTGCCTGCCAATGAAGTTCAGGCATAAATTTAAAATTCATACCATATATACTTGCTATCATAGTTGGTGGCAAAAAGACAACTGAAGCGATAGAAAAGATTTTTATGATCTTATTTTGTTGAATATTTATAAAACCTTGTGCCGCATTCATCAAAAAGTCTGTTTTTTCTGAAAGAAAAGTATTATGAGGCATAAGAGTATCGATATCCACCAATATATCGGCTATCTCCTCTTTATCTGCCATAAGCCAGCTTGCTTTTTTCTTTTGAAGAATCAGCATATCTCGCTGGGTATCCATAAGACACAGACGAATCATACCCAAAGTATCATCTTCTTGGGCTAGATCTTCGATTGCCTCTTCTATATTTTCACTATCAACTGAAAGAACACTTTTGCCTATCTTATTTAATCTTTTGTATGAATCCTCTATCGTATCGGCAACTCTGTCTATCTTCATCTCCATCAGTTTCAAAAAGATCTCTTTTGGAGTTGTAAGTTGCAAGATATCTTTTTTTAGATACATTCTAAGAAGTCTAAGCTCTGGTACTTCATCTTGACAAATCGTGATGACTTTATCTCCGCTTATCAAAAACAGGACATTTGCATTTGAGCTATCATCTCTTCCTATGAGCTGCAAAAACAGACAATTAAGTTGAAAACCATCTGCATATACCTCATAATGCGAACTTGACTCTATCTCTTGTATCTCATCAAGACTCGGAACTGGTAGAGTGCTGACTTTTGAAATCAACTCCATCTCTTTTTTCGAGGGTTCATTTATATCTATCCAGATAGCTTTTTTCAGTGTTTCTATGGTTGGATTTTTAATGACTTTGATGTGGTTGTCTATGATTTTAAAAGCTTTAATCATGAAAGCCCCCTTGTAAGAGATTGGATGTCTATTATACTGATTTAATCATTAAAAAAGAGAATTATTCCAAAAGTCGCAGGCGATATCCAACTCATTTTCATCAAATATCCTGATGCCATACTCTTTTAGCAGAGAAACTGTTATGCCGTTTCCATTAGTTAATGTTTTAGTAAATGAGCCATCGTAGATAGTATCTTTGCCGCATGATGGACTTTTGCTTTTCATAATAGCCATCTTTATATCAAAATCAATCACTTTTTGCAGAGCTATTTGTGCACCTATCACAAACTCTTTTGTTTTATCAATTCCATCTTGATTTATAGCTTTTTTACCAATCAACTCTACAGGAGTTCTAGGTATCGGCAACCCTCCATCAACCTCTGGGCATACAGGAATAACTAGATTGTTTTTTAGCAACATTTGTATAAACGAATTATTTATATGATTATTTCTGCCATTATATTTGACATTTTTTCCAAGTAGGCATGAGCTAATGAGTACAGGCTTTGAAGCAGTATGGAGAGATAATCTCTCCACTTTGATTTGTTTGATAACTATCTCTTAGAGAACTGTGGACTTCTTCTTGCTTTTCTTCTACCAAATTTCTTTCTCTCAACGATTCTTGAATCTCTTGTGAGTAAGCCATAAGGCTTAAGAACAGCTCTATAGTCTGCATCCATGGTTGCTAAAGCTTTTGAAATGCCATGACGAAGAGCATCTGCTTGAGCTGAATAACCACCACCAAAAGTTGTTGCTTTTATATCTAAACTTTCTAATTGCTTAGTAAGTTCAAGCGGCTGGCGAACTCTTTTTTTGATAGTCTCATGACCACCAAGCCAAATCTCAAAATCTATACCATTTACTATAATATTTCCACTACCAGGAGCTACCCATACTTTTGCTATAGCTGTTTTTCTTTTTCCTGTTGCATATACTTTTGCCATTTACTTGTCCTCTACTTTGCTTATTTGCGCTGTGTGAGGATGCTCACTGCCAGCATATACTTTAAGTTTTTTTATCATACTTTTTGCCAAGTTAGTTTTAGGAAGCATTCCCCTAACTCCAAGTTTATACAATTTTGATGGATTGTTTTTTAGTAAATCATTTAGCTTATCACTCTTTACTCCACCAAAATATCCTGTATGTCTATGATACATTTTACTATCTAATTTATTGCCACTAAACTCTACTTTTTCCGCATTGATTATGACTACAAAGTCACCACAATCAACATTTGGAGTAAAATAAGGCTTATGCTTACCTCTAAGAAGTGAGGCAACCTCAGTCAAAACCCTACCAAATTTTTTGCCGGCAGCATCAATAACAATCCAATCTCTCTTCACTTCACTCTGTTTAATTACAGATGTTAACTTCATCCAGTTTCTCCTTAAGATTTTGCTATACTTAAGATCAAACCTCTTTTAAAACTATTTCGTGAGGCCCAGACCGCAGGGAGGATTTGTCCTCCAAGAAATAGTTTTAAAAGAGGTTTGATTCTATTTTTACAAAAAATCTTAGTTTTTATTTGAAATGAGATTGTAGTCAAATAAAACTTATATATAGCTGAATTTCAGTTATATATAAGTTTAAATATTAATATGGTATCTTGCCTGTCCATTTTTGGATTAAGTTTATCTGTTTTTGTGAAAGTTTTGTATCTTTGTGGAACTTTATGTAGCTTGGCAGCGGCATTGCGTGAGTTACTGCTTTGAAGATTTGACCTAGCTTTTTATCTTTTTGCTTAGGTGTATATTTGTTCCAAATTGAAAAATTCAACCACTCTCTTCCTAATTCTACATGTCTTTTTATGAAAAAGGATGCTGGAGCTACAGAGGCATACCATGGGACTTTTACTTCGTTTGAGTGACAATCATAACATGACTTTTTAAATATAGCCATAACCTCTTTTGGGGCTTTTATCTCTAAGTTTTTATCTGTTTTAGGATTTTGGATTTTGGATGGGATAAATTGAATTGCAACAAACAAAATCACAATGAAGATTAAAACACTTTTCATACACTACACCTTTATAAATTTGATATCATCTTTTTTTAAATAGCAAAGATACGCTTCACACTCTTTATTGTATATACTTTCTAAAGCTCTCTTATATAAACTTACTTGCTTTACATGTGAAGATTGCAACTCTTGAGAACTTTTGTAGTCGATCACCACCACTTTATCATCGAACAGTGCCAACAAATCGACCTGTTTTCTCTGAGCGTTGTGATACAGGGGCTGCTCTTTTAAGAGTTTTGCACCTTTTATCAATGCTTGAAATTCACTATTTCTTAGCAATTTTATCACTCTTTTTTTAATATCTTTTAAATGCTCTTCGCAAAGTTTTACTCCAAATCTGTTTTGCATACTCTCATATGCTTCATCAACTGACTCCATATCGAAGCTACCAAGCATTTCAAGCATATAATGTAGTGCCAAACCAAAATCTATAGAGTCAAAATCACTCTTTATAGACTCTGTTTTTTCTGTTTTTTCTACCTCTTGAACACCATATCTTTTGCTGATCTGTTCTGGTTTGCTTAACTCTTTTTTGATTTTGTGCTTTTGATTTATGATAATTTCACCGACTTCTTGTTCACTAAGAGCTAAATTTACAAATGAAGAACTCTTCTGTTTTGCGAAGATAAAAAGATTATCTCTAGCTCTACTCATTGCGACATATTGGGCATTTAGTCTCTCTTCATCCTCTTTTATGCTCTCTTTGTCTTTGGCTTTTTTATAAGTTTCATCAAATAGCTCTCTGTTTTTTATCCTTAGAAACATATCTTTAAGCTCAACTCCCTCATAATCATATAGAAAAATGCCGCCACCACTTCTAGCTCTTTGAAACCTATCGACTACCAAAACGCTAGAAAATTCTAAACCTTTTGATTTGTGGATTGTCAGAACTTTCACACCCTCCTCATCTTTAGAGATAGAACTTTGTGACATATCCTTGATATTAAACAAAAAATCCTCTATATCGATATATCTTGCACAACTTTGGATAAAAAGCAGAAGATCCTCTTCTAAAACAAAGATGTCAAAATAGCGAATTATCTCTATGACTAGACTCTCTACACTTCCATTCAAATCAAAGTTATGGCTTTTTGGTGGATATTTTTTACCGCTTATAAGCTCGAAATTTTCAAGATAAATTTCCTCATCAAAGTACAAATAGTAGATAAAATCGATCACGGCAGAGATGATTGGTATCTCTATGAGTTTTCTCGTCGCTTCCATCGTTACTTTGAGTCCGCTAATCTTCTCTTCTAGCAACTCTTTTAGTAAAAGTGCCTCTTTATTTGTATGACACAAAAGCGCTATGTCGCTACTTGAAATACCCAATGAGAGTAACTTTGCTACTTGATTGATGATATTTTTATTCAAATCATCATCTATATAAACCCCGACAAATCCATCTTTTGCACCATCTTTTATGGATTGGTTTTTATATCCGTTTATCTTTTGCCCAAAAGTTTTATTTACAAACTTCACAACATTTGCGCTGCTTCTGTAGTTCACACCTAAAACATCCACTTCCAAACCCAAAGAGTTTACAGCGTACGAAAACAGCTCTTTCACTCCGCCTCTAAATCTATAAATCGACTGTTTTGTGTCTCCTACTATAAAGAGTGTTCTATCCTCTTTGACTCCGACTCCCGAGACAATCTCATTCATAAATGGCTCTAAGATTTTGTATTGGGCTATGTTTGTGTCTTGAAATTCATCGATCAAAAGATGGCTAAAACTGCCATCAATCCTAAAGTATAGAAAATCTTTTTGGATTTCATCCTCCAATAGAGTGTATAACCTGTTGGTCATCTCACTAAAACTCAAAGAGGAACTTCTTTTGGATTCGCTGTTTAATGCTTCCAAAAATGCTTCATACAATTTTGCGATTTGAGAAAATTGGTATGCCTCTTTTGCTTTTATATACTCATAAATTCTATTTTTAAGCTCTACATGCAGAGAGTTTATCTTATCATCTACATACTTTTTATAACTCCAGTAGTTAAAATTATCTCTCGCTAGATACTTCTTATCGAGTAGCTCTTTTACACTTTGTGGAGTGAGGGTAGCTAAAGCTTTTTGTGAAAGTCCATTTGCTTCAAACTTCTCTTTTATGGCATTTATGATTTCTAACACTCTGTTTTCATCTGGATACGAGATACTTCTTTTTGCAAAATTTTCTATATTTATCTCACTGTTTTTTTCATATAGTGAGGTAAACAGAGTAAATATCTCCAAAAGTCTCTTCTTTTCACTTAAGGCAAAAAGTGTAAGTTGTTTGTAAAGTAGCTCTTTTTTACAAATTCTGATAAAGCTCTCTATCTTTTCATCATTTATAACCCGATCTTCAAGCGAAAAGTCTGGGCTTAAGCCGATATTGAAAGCGAACTTTCTGAGAACTCCTGAAAAAAATGAGTCTATCGTAGATATTTTCAAATCACTCGATAAAAAGAGTTTTAAAATCTCTGGCTGAAGAGCCAATATCTCATCTCTATTTTTTTCACATAATTGACATATCGAGTCAAGTTCATCAGAGCTTTTCAAATCTTTTATGGTTTCAAAAATTCTCTTTTTCATCTCAAGTGCAGCTTTGTTTGTAAATGTTAATGCTAATATCTCAGAAGGCTTAGAACCAAGAAATAATAAAGAGATATATCGCACACTCAGAGCAAAAGTTTTGCCACTTCCCGCACTAGCTTCCAAGGCTAAATTTGATACCATCTTAACTATCCCTTAAACATAGTTTTTTATATGGGCAATATATACAGTTTACTCTTTTTTCACACAAATCAAAACTCATTATAGGCTCTTTAAAAGTTTTTAATATATCTTTAAGTTTTTCTATTTTCTCCTGTAGTAGCACCTCTTGGATAAGTTTACCACTCTTCAAATCATAATAATATACTCCACTAACCTCTTTAATCCCAGACGCTAAAAGATAGTAAAATTCGAGTTGAAAATTCGTCGTATTGTCTAGTTTTTGCTTTACCAATTTACTTACATCTCCACTTTTATAATCCATCACGATTAGTTTGTCATCTTGTATATCTACTCTGTCTATCTTTCCGCCTATATCAAAGTTTTCAAATTTAGCTTTAAGCTCTAGTTCATTTTCATAAACCCTACACCCATCTTGGTATCTTTTTGCTTCATTTTGTATAAAATTTTCTAACTGCATAATCCAAATATCAAGCTCAAACTCCTCTTTTTCATCAAAGCAATCTCGCTTCAGATGCTCTTTTAGCAACTGTTTCACCCTTTTTATATCGCCTACATCTTGATTTTGCGTAAAAACAGACTCTAATGCTTTGTGTAATTTTAAACCAACTTTTGCATTTGAGTCACTGGTTATATTTCTAGGCTCTTTCAATTTTTTTATATATTTGTAGTAAAATTTTCTTCTACATGTAAGGATTGTTGAGAGTTTAGTAGAGCTTAATACTTCCAAATCCAGCCTATACTCTATGTCCTTTATTTGAGGTACACTTGGCAGAGCAAACTCTCTTTTTTGAAACAGTCCAAAGCTCTCAAAGCTATTTTCATAGTTTATGCATAACTCATCTAAAAAACGAGAAGGCATAGTAGTTTCATTTGCTACTGCACAAATCGCAATCTTTTTCGCATTTTGAAAAAGTTTATAGTAGTAGTATTTTTGTAAATTTTCTCTATCTTTTCTTGTTGGAAGTCCTGTGTTTCTTCTTATCTGTGTATTTAAAAAGAGATCCTTATCGCTTCGTCTTGGGACAAATTCATCACTAAAGTCTGGAACTATAACACCCTCGTATGAGCAACCTCTTGTCTCCAATACACCCATAACAGTGATCTTGCCACCTCTTACATCATCTTTGACTGCTAAGGTCAATCTCTTTAGAAAAAGCCTGAAGATTTGCTCCAAATTTAAAAAATCTATATTCTGTAAAAATTTTTCAAATCTAAAAATCTCCTCTTTTATCTGCTCATCTTCACTCTCTTTTTCCTCTAAAATCTCTTTGATAATCTCAATAGCCTCACGAGAGACCTTCTTTCTCCATAGTTTTTTGATTTTCACAAGTAGTGAATTATCAATTCCTAGTCTATTTACTCTGGTTTTTTGCTCATCTTTTGATACGGTTATATATAGCTCTATTGCTTTGATTTTTTTATAAAGTTTGGAATCTTTTAGTGAAAAACCCATAGCGAAGTTTAGATTGTTGTAGCTATCAAACTCTTTTAAAAATGGCACTAAACTCTCATCGGGCAAAACTATTGCTATATCTTCAGGTTTAATGCCGCTTGAGATAAACTTCTGCACAGATGAAAACAGATAGCTTATCTGAGAAATTCTTGTGCTAAATATTTTAGCAACGGACTCTATCTTTTTGTGTTTTAAACTCTTTTTTTCTGTGATTTTCTTTTTACTAAGATCAACTATATACGAGTTGTTTAACTCCAACTCAAAACCTAACTTTTCAAATATAGTTGCTAACTTATAATTATAGATATTTATATCAAATTTTATGATAAATGGGATTATTGTTGAGCACTTTAGAAAAAGATTTATCTCAAATGAACTGAGATATCCATCTACGCTCAATTCGACTTTTTCCAAATTTTTCAGATAGTCTATATTTAAAGTATAAGAATTTTGAGTAATTTTATCTGTATATTTTCTCTTCTCAAGCAGTGTTATGTATCGTTTTTTTAGAATTTCAAGAAGTTCTAAATGCTCACTAAAAAGTGCGTATGTATCGTACTCTTTTAACTCTTCAATCTTTATATCTTGACTTGCTAACTCTTCAAAAAAACTAAATATATACTTTGAATGACTCAAAAAAGTCAAAAAATCAGAATCAAACTCAAGCTTTTTAAACTCTTGAAAATCTGCTGCTTCTCTTAAAAGTAAAAATCTCGTATCATCATCTATAAAAATCCTATCTTTGAGTAAAATTACTTTTGATTCAAACTCGGATATTGTGATGGCTCTAGGCAAAAGAGTATCAAGAGTAGCAAAATTTTTATAAAATTCCCGAACAGCTCTATTGGTTGAGAAGAGTTTTGTCATTGCCTGGTGGCATTTATCTCTTGAGAGTTAAAACCTCTAAATCCATCTACTTTTGTAGTTGTTAGAACTTTCCATCTACCTAATTTTTGGATGTCTAAATCTTTAAATATATAGTTTCCATTTTGGATTTTTTCGGGTTTTAATTTTTTATTTAAATCATTTGTTTCATATCTTGTTAAAAGCATATCTATATCTGCATTCTTTACTGGTTTATTTGTAGCTCTTTTGATGATTTTTAAGCTCAAGCTATTTTTACCAATTTTGAATTTTTTCAAAGAGTAGAGTATCTTAAAATTTTTATCAAATTTATCTTTTTGCTGTTCTAACTCATACGCATTATCTTCTACACCTTGATAATGTTCCATAAAATATGTTGACTCTTGGACCGGATGCTCAAGAGCTGCTCTTATGCTAAATCCTCCACCTATCACAACTGCGGTTATGATGGCTAAAATCCCATGTGGCCAATAATTTCTCTCTTTTTTCTTATCCATTGTTTTTTCTCACTTTACTAACAAAATACCAGCCAATGATTATAAATAAAAATAGATATATGGAGAGTCTTAGAACCATAATCATATCTCTATTTGTGCTTCCTATCCCACTTTTAAGCTCTATGTCCTTAGAATCTGCAATTTGCTGAACCATATCTGCGTATCCATTTAACATAGCAGCACTAACACTGTAATTTTTCTTTTGTGTTAAAAGCGGAATTATAGTTCCACTCCAAGGAAGTGGTGAAAGTATCGCTTCTCTATCGAAATCTTTACCTAAATCTTTTGAGTTATAAATATCAACTTTTTGTTCATTTAGAGAAATTGCAAGTATAGTATATGGTGGTTTCAATTTTTTTGCAAACTCTTTTTCATACGATATGATTGACTTGTCATTTAGTCTTTTTTTAGCCAAAAGATAGGCACTTACTCCCGTTTTTTCATAGAGTTCGTTTGCCATCTCTTCTATTTTTACTTCAGTTTTATTTAGTATAACACTGTCGTTGTAGACAAACTTCTTCGCCTGAAGTGTCACACTAAATAAAAATAGCACAAGAAGAAAAATCTTCTTGTGCATTTTAAATCGAAAACTGTTCATCAGCCAACAAACAGGTGATTTGAAGTCAAAACTGCCCAAGCAGAGACAGCTGCCATCACAATCATACCTAATGTTATAATTACATCCATTTTACTTTCCATGATATCTCCTTACTTGACGATAACTTTTTGATCAGAGTTATCTCTAGCTCTCATCTTAAGTGTTTGTGGAT
>JALSKH010000059.1 GCA_026988975.1 Campylobacteraceae bacterium | reverse complement strand
TAATTAAAAAAGAGAGAGCCAATATATTAATTGCATCTTCATCATCTTTTGGTAAAACTATTGCCATCTCATATCTAGCTGTTATAATGATTGAGATAAAAGCAACCAAACTCATATACAAAGCAAACACCCCAAAATCTTCAGGTGTATAAATCCTAGTCAAAATAGGACTAATAGCAATGGGAATAGCTTGTGCAATAGTAGTTCCTGTCATAAGCGTCAAAACATTACGACTAAACTCTGATTTTGGTTTTAGTCTATTTAGCATCTTTTACCACATATCTACCCGTTTTAGGAGAACCTATAAACTCTATTTTCTCTTTATCTTTGAGTTGTTTTATCCATCGTTCAATATTATTATTTGATTTGTACTCAACTCTACTAGATTCTCTTCTCATTTTGTTATCCTAACCCTCAAAAAAACAGGAAATCTAGGTTTCCCATACTTGGTCATCTCTTTATATTTGAAAGTAATCACACTTCCAATGGCAGGTGGATTTTTTCGTTCTTCTAAAGTAAATCCACTTCCTATCTTAAAAGTAATATTGTTATCCATTTTGCAAGTGAGAGAACCCATCATATCTTTGAGCTTTCCGTGACCTCTGTTATAGCCTATGATTTTACACTCTTTATCTAAAAAAGATTTTACCTTTAGGGCTTTTGAGGTTCGTTTAGCAATATATGATGCATTGGGGTCACGCACCACAACACCCTCTCCTCTTTTATGTTCTATCTCTTTTAGAAATGTTTGTAGATGTTTTTTGTTTTTTATGGGGATTTGTGGGATAAGCTTGATGATTTTACCCTCATACGGCTCTACTTTTTTGAGCCTCTCCAAGAGTCCACCTTTGGCATTGGGTACTTCAAAGATATAGTGTTTTATCTGCTTCCACGCTTTTTCATTTGGGATTTTATCTCTTACAATTGAGCTTATGTTCTCAAAATCACCTCTTTTTGTCCATAGTTCTCCATCTATGGGAAAGGGTGGGTAGTTCTTAGTAAACCATTTAGGAGCGTGAATAACTCGTCCACTGCGAAATAGTAACTCTTTACCACTCCAATAGGCGCGTATGCCATCTAGCTTTTCACTCATAACCCACCCTGTTATGTTTTGGTCTTTATAGGTTTTTAGGAGTAGGAGATGTGGCTTTTGAGCAAAAAGAGAAAGGCTAAAAAGCGTTAGAAATAAAAGAGATCTCATCATCACTCACATAAGGGTTCATAGGCAGACTCATAATCTCTTCTGAAACTGCCTCACTAATAGGGAAATCTCCCTTTTTATAACCTAAATAAGCAAAACACTCTTGCAAATGCAAAGGCATAGGGTAATGCACAGCTGTTGGAATATCTTGCTCTTTTAACTTAGCTTGAATATCATCTCTATCTTTAACACGAACACTATATTGAGCAAATGCAGAGGTGGCTCTCTCATCTATAAATGGCAAAACTAACTCTTTATCTTTGAGTGCTTCACTGTATTTAGAGGCAACCTCTTGACGCAGAGCCAAATCTTTTTCATAATACTTTAATTTCACATCGACTATGGCACATTGCAAAGTATCCATTCGTCCACCCATACCTATGTACTTATGATGATAACGTTTCGATTGCCCGTGAACTCTAAGAGATTTTATCTTTTGGGCTAACTCATCACTATTGGTAAAGACAGCTCCACCATCACCAAAGCACCCCAATGGTTTAGCAGGGAAAAAGCTAGTAGTAGATATATCTCCTAAATTTGAGTCATATTTACCATTAAAAGTACCACCAAAACTTTGAGCTCCATCAACGATTACTTTTAAGTTATGTTTTTTGGCTATGGCTTCAATTGCCTCCATATCAGAGGCTTGTCCATAGAGGCTTACAGGTATAATGGCTTTTGTTTTTTCAGTAATTTTTTCTTCTATTTTAGAGGGGTCAATATTATAAGTTTTTTCATCTATGTCTACAAATACTGGCTTTGCTCCTAAAAAAGCAATGGTTTCAGCCGTGGCAATAAAGGTAAAAGGCGTAGTAATAACCTCATCATCAGGCTTAATATCTAGAGCCATCATCGCTAAAAGTAGAGCATCTGTTCCACTACTACAAGTTATGGCGTTCTTAACACCTGTAAAAGTTTTTAGGTTCCCTTCTAACTCTTTGACTTCATTGCCCATAATGTAATTTGATTTATTTAAGACTTTATGGATTGCTTCATCTATCTCTTGTTTATATAGTTGATATTGATATTGTAAATTTGCAAAATCTATTTTCATTTTTTTATTACCTCTAAATTATCATCTTTTAAAATATATATAGCAAAATCATCTTGGGATTTATTATCAACAAATACCAATGTATTCCCACTAATCCCAACCCAGCCTATCTGCTTGGCAGGAACACCCACCATCAAAGCAAATGGTTTTACATCTCTGTTTACCACTGCTCCTGAACCTATGAGAGCATACTCTCCAATGGTCACACCACAAACAATAGTCGCATTTGCTCCAATAGAGCAACCCTTTTTAAGAAGCGTTTTTTTAAATTCCTCTTTGCGTTGTATAAATGCTCTAGGATTAATGACATTGGTAAAAACCATAGATGGACCTAAAAAGACATCATCTTCTACCTCTACACCTTTGTAGATGGAGACATTATTTTGTACTTTTACACCATCTCCAATGCTTACATCTCCACCAACCACACAGTTTTGACCAAAAGAGCAGTTTTTACCTATGGTTGTACCTGATAATATGTGAGAGAAGTGCCAAATTTTAGTCCCCTCTGCTATCTCTACACCATCATCAATTATTGTTGTTTCGTGAGAAAAGTAGGACATTAGCTAATTACTTTTTTACAAAATGGGTGGTAGTTCCCTTTTAATCCAACAGCATCAAGGTTTCTAATGGTTGAAACGGTTTCAATGGAACCATAGGCTTCATCTAGCCCAAAACCATTCCCTTTTAAAATCTCTTCATAACTTCTAGTGTGTAAATCGGTAAATCCACCAGAAAACTCTATCTCATCACCATCAACGGTAATACTTCGGTATGTTCTTTGACCTGCGTCACGAATCTCTTGAGGAATATAGTCATAATTTACACTTAAAAACCAACGGACATTGGCATTTTTAAGTTTGAATGACCCTGCATTACAATCAGCTGTTTTTACATGTACTATGTTCTCTTCTACTTCGCCAAATATCCAAGTGAGCATATCGTAAAAATGTACCCCAATGTTTGAGGCAATGCCCCCAGATTTTTCCTCTTTGCCTTTCCAACTCTCAAAGTACCATTTTCCACGGCTTGTTAAGTAGGTTAAATCTATGTCATAAATTTTATTTGGGTTTTTCACTAACTCTTGGGTTACTTTTTCTTTAAGCTCAATGATTGAGGGGTGCAGTCTAAGTTGTAAAATATTGTAAACCCTTTTTCCTGTCTCTTTTTCCACAATTTTCAAAGCATCTATATCTTCAGGATTTAAAACCAAAGGT
>JALSKH010000058.1 GCA_026988975.1 Campylobacteraceae bacterium | reverse complement strand
GGTATGAGAGACTGATGTTTTTCAGATACAAAGGCATAGATAGTGGTGGCTCAAAAGTTAAAGATACACTAGAAGCAAAAGATATAACAGAAGCAAAATCAAAGCTTAAAAACAGAGGTATCATCTATAGTTCTTTAAAAGAAGAGAAGCCACTTCTAAAGAGGTCATCGCAAAAACTATTTTTAAAGAAAATGCCTATGAAAAAGCTCTCAATCATAAGTAGAAATCTATCTATCTATCTTAAATCAGGAGTCTCATCTATAGTTTATGCTGTTAAATTGGAAAAACAACAACATGCTGATGACAGAAAAATGGTGAGGTTTTTTAACTCCATAGAGGAGTCGCTAGATGAGGGGAAAAGTTTTTTTGTAGCGATGGAACATCAAAATGTTTTTGCTCTGCCAAACTTTTATAAACAATCCATAAAAGTAGCCGAAGATGCAGGAGCTTTGGGTTTGGTGCTAAAAGAGTTATCGATATTTTTAAAAAATCAAGAGATGATCAAGAGCAGAGTTTCAGGCGCTATGGCATATCCTCTTTTTATAGTTGTTCTGTCGTTTTTTATGGTTGGATTTATGTTAAGCGTTGTTGTGCCAAAGATCACAAGCATGTTTGACCAGATAGGGCAAAAGCTTCCAAAAATAACTCAGTTTGTCATATCTCTTGGAGACTATATAAATGCAAATTGGATTAGTATGGTCTCCATAGTGTTCCTATTTATCTTTATATTTGCCTACATGTATAAAAATGTCTCAAAATTTACCTATATGATAGACAAGATGCTACTCTCCTTTCCGCTTTTTGGAAAGATAATACAAACTTCAGAGTTAGCAAAATTCTCATACATTGTCTCAGTACTGATAAACTCAGGAGTTACTTTTGTACAAGCTGTCAAACTCTCATCAAATACGATAAAAAACAGAGTCGTATCTAAAGCCTTTTTAAATGCGTCAGACGAACTGGTAAAAGGAAAAAAACTCTCAAATGCTCTCTCTAAACAATCTTTTAAAGTAGATAAATCTTTTCTACAAGCCATATCCTTAGGTGAAGAGACAAGTCAAATGAGAGAGATACTGCAAAATCTCTCAGAACTATACACAGAAGAGAACAACGACAAGATAAATCTAATGCTATCACTACTAGAGCCTATACTCATACTGCTAGTGGGAATCATAATAGGTGTTATAGTTACAGCCATGCTACTTCCGATATTTTCCATGAATTTAAATATGTAACAAATAGTAATCATTTCTAGATAATTTCAAACCCAAGTATCATAGATTTATGATATATTAATGATAATTAGATTAGAATGAGTGTAAAATTTATGTAATCCAAAAGGAGGAGCATTGTGAAAAGATTTCTTGGTATCGTGATGATGAGCCTACTCATCGTCCTATTTTCAGGTTGTGGAGGCGGAGGATCGTCTGCCACAAGTGGAGCAACAACTGGTGGTGCCGGCGGTGCCGGCGCAAAAGGTCCTTTTGTGCAAGGTTCAACTGTAA
>JALSKH010000057.1 GCA_026988975.1 Campylobacteraceae bacterium | reverse complement strand
TATGCTAGGGCGTGTGAGCCGTCTAGTGGTGGGATTGGGTATAGGTTGAAGATTCCTAGGACTACATTGTAGATTATTAGTTGTGCGGTTAGATAGACAAAAAACAGCCCTGCATATGTAGTTGGTTCATTCATGGCTCCAAAGATTATCGTGAAGATGATAGCTAAGGTGAAGTTATATGCTATGCCTGCAAGTGAGACGGCTATGGCGGCTTTGTATCCGCCATTTTCTATCACTTCTCTCATGTTGATTGGGACTGGTTTTGCCCAACCAAATAGAAATGGAGCATGAGAAAAAAACAGAAGTGCCGGCAGTATGATTGTACCGACCATATCTACATGCTTTATGGGATTTATGCTTAATCGTCCGGCATATTTGGCGGTATTATCGCCGTATTTGTAGGCGACATAGCCATGCATGATTTCATGACCGATTATAGCGATCATTAGTGCTAAAATCTTAGCAACTATCTCTATGATATCTTTAGTTTCCATTATTTTCCATTTAAGTATTTTTTATCTATTTGTAAAGAGTCTATAAATCTTCCGATTCTATTCCATCTTATGTTGTAATTTTTATCCCAAGAGAAGTAGATAAACCAAGGTTTTCCGACGATAAGAGAGTAGGGCACACTTCCCCAAAATCTACTGTCGTTTGAGTGGTCACGATTGTCTCCCATCATAAAATACTCATTTTTAGGCACTTTTTTATAAAAAGCGTTGAACATCAAACCCTGTTTCGGCGGAAACTCTTTTATGATCGCAGGTCTCATAGCTAGTTGATTTGCCTGCATGTAGAGATTCATCTGCTCAAAAATATCTACGCTTTTATCATAGTGGATGCCTGGAAATCTTGATTTGTATGGATTTTTGACCCATAGTTTACCGGCTAAAACTTTAAGTTGACCTGGTGGAAAATGAGTTTTCATATACTCATCCCCCTCGCGATATCTTAGATATAGAGTCTCATTTGAGTAGAGTATCTCATCTCCACCAAGAGCAATACATCTTTTTACATAGTGGATTTTTATGTTTCCAGGGTATCTAAAAACTACGATATCGCCCCTTTTGGGACCATCTCCATCTATGATGTGACCATCTCCTCTAAAATCAGGCAGTACTGGAACTTCGATCCATGGAATGTGAGGCACAGGAATGCCATAAGAGAACTTCTTAACAAAAAGATGGTCACCTATGAGAAGTGTATTTTTCATACTTCCGCTTGGAATCACAAATGCTTGAGCAATAAAAAATATGACAAGCAGAACGATGATGACAGTCCCTGTCCAACTGTTTGAAAAGTTATATAGTTTTTTGAGTTTACTCACCTACTGTTCCTTTTTTTTTGTTTCTATTTTTGGCTGCTTTTAGGGTATTTTCCAAGAGCATAGCTATGGTCATAGGACCTACACCACCTGGAACTGGAGTGATGTAAGAGCATTTTGGTGCAACGCTATAAAAATCAACATCTCCTACAAGTTTTCCATTTTCTAGTCTATTTATACCTATATCTATGACTATCGCATCATCTTTTATCATCTCTTCTGTTATGAGATTTGCCTTGCCGACGCCAACTATGACAATGTCAGCTCTTTTTGTGTGAGATTTTAAATCTTTTGTAAAAATATGACAGATGTCAACCGTAGCGCCAGCATTTAGGAGTAGATTAAACATCGGTTTACCAACTATATTGCTAGCTCCGACTATACATACATCTTTGCCTTTTGGGTCAATCTCATACTCTTGCAACATTCTCATAACTCCAAGAGGAGTGCAAGGTGCAAAACAATCAAGTCCTAAAACAAGCCTTCCCATGTTGAATGGGTGAAATCCATCCACATCTTTTTCTGGGTCAATTGATTCTAAAATTGTATCTGTATCTATATGTGCAGGAAGTGGAAGCTGAACCAAAATACCATCTATATAGTCATTTTTATTTATCATATCGAGTATTTCGAGTATCTTTTCTTGAGATATAGAAGTGGGCATTTTGTGTACTATCGAGTAGATTCCTGCCTCTTCACACGCCTTCTCTTTCATGCTTACATAAGTTTTGCTAGCGGGGTCATCTCCCACTAATAATACTGCTAGTCCAGGAGTAACGCCTACGCTCTCTAACACACCAATCTCTTTTTTTACATTTGCTCTTATCTTTTTTGATAACTCTTTTCCGTCTATTAATTTCATCGATTTTTACTCTGCCTTTATCTGAAATGGGGTATTATATCGAATTAGCATTTAGAAATACCCTAAAGTGAGTTTTATGAAGTCTATTTTTTTAATTTTACTCTTTATTACCTCTATTTTTGCGGAAGATTTTATAACAAAAATGGAGTATGCAAAGATGCTTTACTTTAATCCTCGAGGCATAGGTTGCAATCTTTGCCATGGAAAAAAAGGCAAAGGTTCTGTGATAGCAAGATACAAAGAAAAAGGAAAAGCAAAAGTCCTGAAAGCCCCTGCCATAACGGACTTGAGTTTGAGTGAGTTTTCAAAATCTCTCAAAGAGACTCACAGAGTGATGCCTACATATTTCTTGACAGACAAAGAGATAGCTATACTATACTTTTATGTCACTAACGACAAACAGAATCGATAGCTTTTTGCATTCTATTTAGTATCTCTTTAAGATTTTCTCTTGTTGTAGCAAAATTTAATCTAACAAAATTTCTATCTCCAAATCTCTCCCCTTCGCTCAATCCAACTCCATATCCTAGAAAAAGTTCATATGGATCTTCTACATGTAGAGATTTGCAATCTATCCAAGCCAAGAAAGTAGCGTCACTTTTAAGCATCTTTAGTTTCTGATTTTTATCTATAAAATCTTGAATTAGAGTTAAATTGTCTGCTAGATAAACTTTTAACATTTTGAGCCACTCATCACCACTTTGATAAGCCGCTTTTGTAGCAGTAATGGCAAGTAAATTTATCCCATCTCCCAAGTCTCTTAACTGCTTTTGAAACTTTAGTCTTAGTTTTGCATCAGGGATTATGGCGTAAGAGCTTTGCAGTCCGGCGATGTTAAATGTCTTGCTCGGAGCCATGAGTGTTATGGTGCGTTTGGCTAACTCTTCGCTAAGAGATGCGATAGGTATGTGTTTGGTTTCAGGGTTTATAACCAAATCCGCATGAATCTCATCAGAACATATAACCAAATCATGTTTGATGCAGATTTGACCAAATTTTTCAAGTTCATCTTTGGTAAAGACAGTACCTCCTGGATTGTGAGGGTTACATAGCAAAAAGAGCCTACATGTAGAGTTAATTTTACTTTCAAACTCATCAAAATCTACGCTCCATCTACCATTTATCTCTCTTAATGGAACTTTGTTTAATCCAAGTTTTGCGTTTTTTGGAGCTTTTATGAAGTGCGGATATATAGGCGTTGTAGTTATAGCTGAGTCATCTTTGCCAAACATTTTACAGACTAGATTCATACTTGAAACGACGCCATTTACCCATACTATCCACTCTTTTTTTATCTTCCAGTTGTGATGTTTGAGTATAAAATCCATAACAGAATCGTAAGTTTCATCATCCATGGCAGTATATCCAAATATTCCAT
>JALSKH010000056.1 GCA_026988975.1 Campylobacteraceae bacterium | reverse complement strand
TAGACAAAGAGCACATAGTGCCAACGGATATTTATCTCCAGTAGAATTTGAGGAAAAAATGTTACGATTGGAAACAGCTGCTTAGAATGTTGTATTCTGAGTGTGAAATAGGGTTGACAGATCACTCAAGCACATTACTAAAAGCCAAACAAATAGCCAAAGATGTCGGATTGCACTATGTTTACCTAGGAAATGTTTCTGGAGATGTAAATACATATTGCCCAGATTGTGGCGAATTACTCATAGAACGAACGAACTATAATGTCAAAAAAATCAACATAGAGAATGGATATTGTCCAAAATGTGGTAGAAAAATCGCTGGTATTTGGAGTTAAA
Organism: Campylobacteraceae bacterium; assembly: GCA_026988975.1. Lineage (GTDB taxonomy): Bacteria > Campylobacterota > Campylobacteria > Campylobacterales > Sulfurospirillaceae > JAADIZ01. The sequence goes on along the minus strand of JALSKH010000056.1, from coordinate 21,250 downwards.
TTTCACCTATAAGTGGTGCATGGTCGCTTGGAGTTGGACTTTTTCTTTTGCGTGTCCAAATATCTACGCCTATCTCTTTACACTCTTTAAACGCTTCATCTGTTGCCAGCATATAGTCAATTCTCATGCCTTCATCTCTCCATATACCTGCGGTTCGATAATCCCACCAAGTATAAGCCTTAAGAGATGGATATTTTTCTCTAAAACAGTCATGCAGTCCAACATCTAAAAGAGTTTTTAACTTTCTTTTTTCACTTTTTAAAAAGCCGACTTTTCCTTGAAAAAGTCGAGGATTATAGACATCTATATCTGTAAGTGCTACATTAAAATCCCCGACCAGCACGATTTTTTTGTATCTATTTTTTAACTCATTTACATAAGAGGTAAGTGCGTCATAAAACTTCATTTTAAATATATATTTTTCATCTGTCTCATCGCTACTTCCATGAGGAACATATACATTTATAATGACCAAATCTTCTACATGAACTTCTATCATACGCTTTTGCAAGTCAAGTATAGGGTCATCAAATTTAATTTTTATGCTATCAAATGGCAATTTAGAGCAGATTGCTACACCATTGTATCTCTTTTGTCCATTTACTGCTACAAAGTATTTCTCTTTCTCAAAAGTTTGAGTAGGAAATTGTTCATTTTCACACTTAATTTCTTGCATACATAGTATGTCTATAGGATTTTTATCTCTAAGCCAAGTAGTGATCAACTCCACTCTTGAACGAATGGAGTTGACATTAAAAGTTGCTATCTTCAAATTTTATCCTAATGCTCTTTGACAAAATCGCCTATTCTTGAAATTCCCTCTACTATGCTTTTTTCATCTGTTGCAAATGAAAATCTAAAGTACCCTTCGCTTCCAAATCCGATGCCAGGAACTGTGGCTACACCTTTGTCTTCTAAAAGTCTCTTGCAAAAATCAAGTGAATTGTCTGTAAAATTTTTGATATTTACAAAAAGATAAAAAGCTCCACTTGGATTTATGACACTTAATCCTTTTATATCATTAAAAAGTTTTACTGCTAGATTTCTTCTCTTTTCAAACTCTACTCTCATTCTCTCAATATCACTATCTGCCTCACCCAAAAGTGCGGGAATTGCTGCTCTTTGAGTGATTGAGTTTATGTTTGAAGTACTTTGTGATTGTAATTTTTTCATACTAGCCGTTAACTCTCTGATTGGACATGCCAAATACCCAAATCTCCAACCAGTCATGGCTACGGATTTACTCAGTCCATTTATAGTTATAGTTCGATTGTACATATCTTCATTGATGCTTGCTGTTGAAGTAAATTTAAGCCCATCATATACTAATTTTTCATACATCTCATCTGACGCCACTAAAACTTTCGTACCTTTTAAAACTTCAGCCAAACCCTCAAGCTCTTTTTTTGTATATACAGACCCAGTTGGGTTTGATGGAGAATTTAGCATAAGCAATTTTGTTTTATCAGTGATAGCATCGCTTAATTGTTCGGGAGTAATTTTAAAGCTGGTTGAATCATCAGTTTGAATTTCAACAACCTTACCACCGGCATACTTTACGATTTCAGGATAAGTTACCCAGTATGGAGCAGGGACTATAACTTCGTCTCCATCATCTATCAAAGCTTGAGTTAAATTGAAAAGCGACTGTTTCGCACCAACACTTGCTATGATATCACCCATATCATATATGAGATTGTTTTCTCTTCTAAGCTTTACTTTTATGGCTTTTAAAAGTTCAGGTTCTCCTGCAACTGCAGTGTACTTCGTAAAACCGTCCATCAGTGCTCTGATGGCTTCATTTTTAATGATTTGTGGAGTATCAAAATCTGGCTCTCCCGCAGAAAAACTAATCACATCTCTCCCATCAGCTTTCATCTGTTTTGCTAGGGCTGTGATTGCCAAAGTCATTGATTCTGAAAGTGTTTGTATCCTATTTGATAACATATCTAATCCTTTACTGATTTTAAAAATTGTTTATAAATTGCCTCTAATTCCATATCTGTCTCTACTAGATTTTGGTCTTCATGCTGTTTGCTGATAGCAGTTTCAAGTGCTTTCACTCTCTTAAAAAGATATAAAAACAGCTCTTTATTGATATCTGGTATCTTATTGTGTGCCATAGGATTTTTATCTCTGCCTTTTTTGATAACACGCGCCGGAATACCGACGGCTGTAGAGTTATCATCAACCGAATTTACAACCACAGAGTTAGAGCCTATGCGGCAATTTTTACCGATAGTTATATCTCCCAAAACTTTTGCTCCTGCACCTATAACTGTTCCACTTTTTATGGTAGGGTGTCTTTTTTGTCCTCTATCTAGGCTAACCCCACCTAAAGTGACTCCTTGATATATCAAAATATCATCTTCTACTATAGCTGTTTCTCCTATAACCACACCAAAAGCATGGTCCAAAAATACTCTTCTACCTATGACGCAAGCTGGATGAATGTCAATGTTTGTTATAAATTGACTTAACCCCATCAAAGCCCTTGCAACTCTTCTAAATCCATGTCGATATAGTATATTTGCCACTCTGTAGTTTACAATCGCCCAAACTCCAGGGTAGTTAAAAAATAGCTCTACTTTTGAATTTATAGCTGGATCATTCTTGAGAGGTTGTGCAAAATCCTCTTTTATCTGTCGCCATAAATTTATCTTTCCTGTCATATTTATTTCATCCTTAATTTATCGTTTTAAGATATCCGTTATCATTTAAGAACAGATAAATCTCACCCAAAATCTGTTTTTTTGCCTCTTCGCTTAAGAAACTTGAGTTCTGTATCTTTGCGTTTAAAGTCTCTCTCATCTCTTTTACATCATAATCCAAATCTTCCATGATATCTATGATACTTTGCGCCTCTACTATATCTTTTATCTCATATCCATCATCACTTATGGCTACAGTAGCTTCGCTTGGGTGAGTAAAAAGATTGTGTTTCATACCTAGAACCTCTTGGTATGCCCCAACAAGAAAAAAGCCCAAAAAGTACTCCTCCTTGACAACATCTACTTCATGTAAAAAAAGAGGTTGTTCTCTATTGTAGCTTATCTCTCCATCGCTATCGCAAGTGATATCCCAAATAGAAGCTGAACGAGTAGGTTTTTCATCTAGCCTATCAAGTGGCATCACAGGAAAACTTTGTGCAATTCCCCAAAAATCAGGTAAACTTTGAAATATAGAAAAATTGATAAGATACCTCTCCTGAATCATATCTTGGATTCTCAACAACTCTTTAGAATCCAAATCTCTAAGGAGCATTATAGCCTTTTTTATGATAAGATTTACTAATATCTCAGTATTACTTCTGTCGATTAAGTCGATATATCCCAAATCAAAAAGCGTAAGAAGAGAATTCATATGGTCTATACTATCGTGGAGATACTCTTGGGCATATTCCCTGTTTATGGTTCTATATAATTCATACAACTCTTGCACCAATGGTGGGTTTTCCTCTTTTAATTTGAGTTTTTCTTGTGTATATTCTTGCGAAAATAGTTCGAGCACAGGAGCAATGAGCACAGCATGAGAAGCAGCTATATATCTGCCTGACTCTATATAGATATCTGGCTCTTTTACGCCTTTATTTGTGGATATATCCTTCAAAAGATATACAACATCATTTGCATACTCTCTAAGAGTATAGTTTCTTTTTATATCATCCGTGTGTTGTGAATACTCGATAGCCAAGCCACCGCCAAGATTTATGGAATTCAGCCCATCCGCACCTATTTTTTTTAACTGCGCATAGATATTTCCAGCCTCTCTTAATGCTTTTTTTAGAGGTCCTATTTCGGAAATTTGAGATCCTATGTGAAAATGTATCATCTTGAATTTATCTATAAGTCCAGCATTTTTCAACATCTCCATCGCCTCTATGAGTTCAGTGGAAGTCAATCCAAACTTTGAGTTAATCCCACCACTTTTTGCCCAGATGCCAATGCCTGAACTATGCAATCTTATGCGAAGACCGATAGAAGGCATACAATTAAATCTATCTTTATTTATCTTGATTATATTTTTTAATTCGCTAAGCCCCTCTATAGTCACAGTGATGTTGTGACCCATTTCACAGGCTATAAAGCCCAAAGATATCATCTCTTCATCTTTGAAGCCATTTACCGTGATGGGTGAATTTTCATTGTTATAAGTCATAGCTAGAAGAAGTTCCGCTTTGCTTCCTGCTTCGAGTCCATAGTTAAATTTTTTGCCAATTTTTACCAGATTTTTTACAAAATTTGGATACTGATTTACCTTTAGTGGATATACCGCATTGAAAGAGCCATGATAATCAAACTCTTTTCTTGCAGATTCAAAATTTTTATATATTAGATTTATCTGCTTCTCTATCAAATGGGGAAATCTCAATAAAATCGGACCTCTTATCCCTCTGTCTCGTATCTCTTTTGTGATTTTGACCAATGAGGGAGAGCTTTTATAGTTAATCTTTACTTTTTTATTGTCTATAAAAAAGTTATCATTTGACCATATATCTATGCCATAATTCACTATTTAATCCAATAACTCGCCATATGAGAGAGTTTTATCACTCTTGTTTCTAAGATCTTTTATCCAAGCGTTGTCGTTTGCAAGCTCATCTTCTCCTATACATACACAGTACCTAGCGCCTTGTTTGTCTGCAATCTTGAGGTGATTTTTTAGCGATTTAACATCATAATTTAGATTTACTTTTTTTGTTTTTCTCATATCTATGGCTAATTTAAAGCATAATTCACTCGCTTCTGGGCACAATGCTCCAACATAGTAACTCTCCTTGGAAGATTCAGGCATAACTATAAGCTCCATCAATCTCTCTATGCCCATAGCAAAACCGATACCCGAAGTTGGTTTTCCATTAAGATACTCTACAAGTTTATCATATCTTCCTCCACCTGCTATCGCACTTTGAGCTCCAATTTTATCACTTACAAATTCAAATGCCGTCTTATTGTAGTAGTCAAGTCCTCGAACTAGCTTTGGATTTATAGTGTACTTTACTTCAAACTTATCCAATATACTCTTAAGCTCTGCAAACTCTTCGCTACATGCAGAACATAGATTGTCCAAAAGAAGAGGGGCGTTAGCATATATATCTTGACAGTGTTGGTTTTTGCAATCAAGCACTCTTATGGGATTTGTATCTCTTCTTCGTTTGCAATCCTCGCAAATACCCTCTTCATTTTGCAAAAAATTTACAAGTTTTTCTCTATATGTCGGCATACATTCACTACAGCCTAGTGAGTTGAGTTCTAATTTGTAGCCAATGCCAAAAAAATCTAGCATATCTTTTAACATGAGTATAATCACTGCATCTTCTTGTATATTTGATTGGTTAAAACTCTCTACGCCAAACTGGTGAAACTCTCTAAGTCTTCCTTTTTGTGGTCGTTCATATCTGAACATAGGACCGTAATAAAAAAACTTTTTCTGCACTTTTGCTCTGTCAAATTTTTGTTGTATAAATGCCCTGACGACTCCAGCCGTACCCTCTGGTCGCAAGCAGACATCGTTGCCACCTTTGTCAGTAAACTGATACATCTCTTTGCCCACTATATCGCTACTCTCTCCAACACTTCTTTTAAATAGTGCTGTCTCTTCAAGCATAGGTGTCTCAATATATGAAAAACCATAATTTTGGGCAATCCTGCTACAATTTTCAACAAAATACAGGTATCTCTTGCTATTCTCGTCCAATATATCTTTCATTCCTCTAAGCGCTTGTAGCATTATGAGACCACCGCACAGTAGGAGTGCCCACAAAAGCTTAGTTTTGGGTAAGATTTGAAATATAAAATTTGAAGTACTAACTTGTTAATTCGAAAACTTTTATCTTTTGAAGATTGCCCAAAAATAAGCTTCCCTCCGGGTATCAAGAGGTTTCGTATATACTGCGTTAATTGTTTTTGAATTAACTCGTTAGTCCTGCGAACAATTGCCTTGTCTATACAAAACCTCTTGATATTGTGGGTACTTCTACTGTGCGGTGTTCTCATATATAAAATCCTTTATCTTTACATGTATATTTTCTATAGTATTTGATGAGTCTATAACTAAAACTTTGATAGGAAGTCTATTTAAGACATCAACCATCAAATCTTGAACTTTCAAGAGATAATCCATACCTCTTAGCTCTATATTGTCATGCTCTTTTGATGAGAGTCTTTGTTGCAACAAAACCTTTGTAGTTTTAAATAACACAACTTTGTCAGGTAAATTTCCCTCAAGAGCAAATCTGTTCATCATGATCAAAAAGTCTTTATCTAAGTTCGGATGATTTGCTAGAGCATAGGAGATACCAGAAATCAAACCTCTGTCTGATATGATGATCTTATCTCTATTGTCTTTTATATTCTCTTGAAAATTTTGAGCACGATCAGCAAGAAACAGAAAAAGCTCCGCATTAAAACTAAGCTTTTTTTTACTATTTAGTATGATCTCTCTCAACTCCGTCCCAAGCCCTGTTCCGCCTGGTTCTTTTATAGCTACAACACCCTCAAACCTATCTTTTAAAAGCTCTATTTGGGTACTTTTTCCAGTGGTATCAATTCCTTCAAATATCACATACATTTAATTATCCAAGAAACTTAATATCTCACGAGGCACCAGATGGCTTGCATCTCCACCATGCCTAACTATATCTCTAACAACGGTCGAACTTATAAAAGCATGTTCTAAGCTTGGCATTAGATAGATAGTGTCTATATTTTTATCTATGGAAGCATTTGCATAGCCCATCTGAAGTTCATACTCAAAATCACTCACAGCTCTGAGTCCTCTGATGATTGTATCGACTTTCATCTCCTGACAAAAGTTCACTAACAAAGAGTAAAAGGGATGTACTTCAACATTTTTGATGCTCTCCAAGCTCTTTTGTGCCATCAAAACTCTAGTATCAATGTCAAACATCGGTTTTTTACTCCCCGAATCAGCAACACCGACTATCACCTTATCAAAAATCTTTCTTGCTCTTTTTATGACCGAGAGATGACCTAGTGTTATAGGGTCAAATGTTCCGGGATAAATAGCAGTTTTGCAAGACATTACTCTCCCCACCTTTTAAATAAATTGTGCTCGATTCCGAGCATATCAAACCACTTTCCAATCAAAAAATCTTCCATTTCTTCCAACGAATCAACTCCTGAATAGTATCCCAAAACTGGCGGCGCTATCACAACCCCTAGTCTTGAAAGCTTTAGCATATTTTCAAGTGCTATCGCACTATATGGCATCTCTCTTGGAGCTAAAATCAACTTTTTTTGCTCTTTTATCATCACGCTAGCACTTCTTGTGATGAGATTGTCGCTGATGCCACAACTTATTTTTGCCAATGTATTCATGCTACAAGGCAAGATAATCATAGCATCCACCCCAAATGAGCCAGAAGCTGTTGGAGCAGAGATATCCTCATTGTCTAAAAAAACTCTATTCTCCTCTTTTGAAAGGACGATTTTTGAATTTCTTGAGAAAATTATCTGCTTATCTATCTCTTTGGGTAATTTTTCTATAAATTTTTGAGCAAGCAAAACACCGCTTGCCCCGCTTATCCCAATAGTTAGTCTCATATCTACTCCAATATCCTTGCCACTTTTTGAGATAATATCTTTACTCTAAAAATTTTCCCTGAACTTGTCCTAATTTTTACAATATCTCCAACATTGGCATCTTTTAAAAGATGCGCATCTATCTCTAAAATAAGATTTTCATCTTGTAAAACAGCTTTTATATATGAGCCTTTCAAGATATCTTTTTTTATCCTTAGATTGTTTTGTCTTAAAATAGAGCCTTTTCGTATGTATCCTTTGATAATATAGCTTTTTTTAAGCTCTTTTACTATAGCTCCTGAGGGTAATTTTGAAAAATCTACTCTTACTTTTTGGTAGTCACTATTTTGGAGGATTTTACCGTTTCGCAAGTTATAGTTTGCTTTAAAAAGTAAAATTGTTGCATCAATTTTAAATTTTAGATACTTTTTTTTGATGGATTTCCCTCTTTTGAGCACAATTTCAAAACTCCCCTTTGCTCTAGTTAAAACATTATCTGAAATTTTAAGCTTAACAAAACTATAAAGTGCTAGATTTGGCTCAAGAGAGGAGGGCGAATATAGCTTTATATCTTTAACCTTTATAGTCGGAAATCTTTTTATAAACTTACTCCGCAAAACGCTTTTGATACTCTTTAAGTCTAGTGGAATTTTACAATTTTCAAAAACTATTATGCCGTTTGTTAAATCTGTTGTATTTATATCATTGAGTTTGAATTTTGAAACTATTTTATTTGTTGTAACACTATATACAGCTCTATTTTTAGGTAGTTTAAGCACAAAAAAATCACTCTTTATCTGCTTGTCAAACAGCGAGGCATTTACTTTTTTTAGACCATCTACGCAATAGCTCTGTTTTAAAATTATATTGGTACTTGAAAAGAGAAAAGTCAAAGAAAAAAGTAGAATTAAAATGGAGCGGGAAACGAGGTTCGAACTCGCGACCCCGACCTTGGCAAGGTCGTGCTCTACCACTGAGCTATTCCCGCAGGCAGTTTTGTTTTGAGATTGAAATGGTATCAAAAAGTTCCTTTAAAAACTATTAGATTTACTTCTTCATCCTCTTTTACCAAAGCTTTGTCTTCATCCAAAACCAAAAGTGCATTGCTTTGAACAAGTGGTGTTACCATGCCAGAGCCATATCTATTATCGCCTGTTACAAAGAATTTTCCATCTTCATATCTTCCTAGCACTAGATTTACTCTGTTTGGTTTTACTTTTAACTCTTTAGAGATTTGCGCTTTTAGTTTTGCATGTTCAAAATCTTTGTATCCTTGCAATTTTTTCAGCATTGGGATTAAAAGCAAAAAGGCATTTACAAATGCAGCTAGTGGATTGCCTGGCATCGAAGCAACAATGGTATCTTGCATTTTTCCTATCATGGTTGGGCGACCTGGTTTGATATTTATACCATGAAAAAGTGGTTTTAGACCATTGTATAGAAGGGCATCTTCAACAAAATCAGCCTCTCCCATACTGATGCCACCAGTGGTAACCAGAAAATCATACTTTTTCATCTTTTTAAAGTATATCTTACTCTGCTCCAAATCATCTGGTATGACACCGCAATAGTCAGCCTTAAACCCATAAGAGGCAAATAGCGCTATAAGAGAAGTGGAGTTTACATTATATATCTCATCATCACTTGCCTCTTCCCACGGCTCTTTGAGTTCATTGCCAGTTGAAAAGATTCCGATAGATATATCTTTATAAACCTCTACTTGAGAAATTCCCTGTGAAGCTAACATCGCCAAAACTGTCGAATCCACAAAAGTGCCTGCTTCAAAAAGAGTTTCGCCGATAGCAATCTCTTCACCTTTTTTTCTAAAAGCATTACCTTTTTTGATGCCTTTGGGAATTTCCACAAACTCCCCATCCGCAATAGCATCTTCAAAAGCCACGATAGTATCTGCGCTTTTTGGGATTTTTGCTCCAGTCATTATCTTAAAACATTCATCTTGCTCAAGTTCTGTTTGTGTCACATCTCCGGCAAATATAGTCTCTTTTATTCGTAGCTTTTTACCACAATCGCTCTGCTTTATAGCATATCCATCTAAGGCAGAGTTATTAAATGATGGGAGATTTTTTTTGCATGTTATTTTAGATGAGAGGACTCTTCTTGGTCCATCTGAGATAGATATCCAAGTTGTCAATCTATCGCTTATATCTGCTAACTCTATGGCCAATTTTTTTGCCTCTTTTAGTGGCATTGATGTTAATTTTTGCATATTTTACTCTTCCAATCTTTCAATTTTTGCCCCTAGAGCAGAAAATTTTCCCTCTAGGTCTTCATATCCTCTATCTAAGTGATAAATTCTATGAATTTTTGTTGTTCCTTGTGCTACTAGAGCAGCCAATATAAGAGCTGAACTTGCCCTTAAATCCGTCGCCATAACATCCGCGCATATAAGCTTTGTATCTCCTTCGACTGTAGCACTGTGTCCTTTTAGCTTGATGTTTGCACCCATTCTCGCCAATTCACTAACATGCATAAATCTGTTTTCAAAAAGTCTCTCATCTATGATGCTAGTTCCATCTACTTGTGTGCAAAGTGCCATAAATTGTGCTTGAACATCTGTAGGAAATCCGGGATATTCACTAGTCTCTATATCGCTGGCTTTCATCTTTTCTGCGGGCAAAATAGTGATAGATTTTTCACCTATCTCAAAACCAAATCCCATCTGCTGAAGTTTCAAGGTTATGGATTCCAAATGTTTCGGTATGACATCCGTTATAGTAATTTTTGAGTTTGTTATAGCTCCCGCGCAAAGATAAGTACCAGCTTCTATCCTATCTGGGATAACTTCGATATCTTTCATATCAAGAAGTTCCCCATAACTTCCAACTATAGTCAGATTTGCAGTACCGATACCATCTATGCTAACTCCAGCATCTCTTAATAATTCACAAAGCTGTACAACCTCAGGCTCTTTTGCTACATTTACAAGCTTAGTAACTCCATGTGCAAGAGCTGCTGCCATGAGGATATTTTCACTTCCTGTGACGGTTACTTTATCAAAAATTATCGTAGTGCCCTTTAGTCCATCTGGTGCTTTTGCAACTACATATCCTTGCTTTAACTCGATAACAGCACCCATCTGCTCTAATGCTTTAAGATGCAAATCTATAGGTCTTTGACCGATAGCACACCCCCCTGGCATCGAAACTTCACAATGTCCAAATCTAGCCAATAAAGGACCTAGAGTCAGTATAGAAGCTCTCATTTTTCTAACTATATCATAATTTGCACAAGCCGAACTAACTGTTGTCGTATCAATTTTAACACTACGGTTTTGAAAAGATTGAGTTGCGCCTAGATTTTCAAGCAGTTTCAGAAGTGTCTTAACATCAACCACATTTGGCACATTTGACAACGAAATAGTATTTTTGGATAAAAGTGAAGCCGCAAGCAGAGGAAGAGCCGCATTTTTAGCTCCCGAAATCGAAACAGAACCCTTAAGTTTCTGTCCACCTTCTATAGATAAATATTCAAGCAAAAAGTCTCCTTTATTATATTAGAACAATTATATAGTATATTTTATAATATAATGGTAAACCTTGCTCCTTTATCTTCTATATTTTTTACTACTATTTTTCCTCCCATTTTGTTTTCTATGATGATTTTTGACATATATAGTCCGATTCCTGTACCATAGTTATACTTTGTGGTGAAGTATGGCTCAAAAATTTTATCTATTATCTCATCTTCTATTCCCCCGCAATTGTCCTCTACATGTAGAGATATTTTTTCATTTTTTACAACAGAATATATCTTCACTTTCGCATCTTTGATATCTCGCATCAATGCTGTCTCTTTTGAGTTTGAGAGTATATTTAGTAAAACTTGTGAAAATTCATTGGAAAATCCTGTGATTTCTATATCTTCATCTATATTTATCTCTATCTTTATATTGTGGTATTTAAAAGATGAACCGATGATAGCTATGGTTTTTTCCAAATTTCTTTTGAGGGAAAAGATCTCCTTTTTACTGTTTGGATTGTAAAATTCTTTAAAATCATCTATGGTTTTAGACATATATTCAACCAAATCATTTGCTTCATCTATCCTTTTTGAGAGATATTTTTTATTTAATTCGCCATAGTCATAGGCTGATTCTATATCAAAAAAGAGTCCGGAAAGCTCTGAGATTGGCTGCCTCCATTGGTGAGCGATATTTCCTATCATTTCACCCATAGATGCCATTTTGGATTTTTGAATCAATAGCTTCTCTTGCTTCTGTTTTTCAACTTTTAACGCAACTCTTTCACTTATATCTCGAAGAGAAGAGAAGAGCAGTTTTTCTCCATTGTGATCAAATAAAACGCAACTTAACTCGATATTTCTTTTGCTTTTTTGTTTTGTTACAAGCACTACTGAATCTAAAATTTCATTATTTAAAAATAATCTTTTTTTATCAAATTGTTCAAAAAGCTCAAAAAAATTCATCCCTATAAGATCAACACCAAAACCACTGAGCATCTTTGCTACACTATTTGTACTAACTATCGAAGCTGTATTCTTATCCGTAATCTTCGAAATTATAAAACCATCATTACTATGGTTAAATAGCAACTGATATTTTCTCTCGTTATTTATAACTTTAAGTCTATATATCTTAAATACCTTCTCTATCTTTTTAGCTATAAAATACGACAATATAAAAAATACTAAAGTTATAAGGGTGATGCTTAAAATTAAAGATACGATCTTTGAGTGCAGATTTTGATTTACAACTGCTGTTTCGTTATCAATAATTTTATTTATATGTTTAAGGTTTACACCAAAAGCTAAAAAAAGTCTCTGTTGTGTAAAAAAAGTAGAATATAAAAGCATCTTTCTTTTCTTTAAAAAAGTATTACCCATATAGTTACTTTTTTCCAAAGCACTATTTACTACAGCTAGTGTTTGTTTTGAAGCCTTGATGTTTTTTGCCAACAGCAAAGTAGAATATCTCTCGACCTCACTCAAACTGCCGATTCTATACACTAGCAGAAATTCATCTTGATTAAGTTCTCTTTTTTTCAGTTTGTCTATCAAGTATTTTTCTATTTCATCGCTATTTTGCAAATATTTTCCAGATCCTATAATGATATCGAGACCATAAATATAGCTAGTATATGTGATTTTTTTTCTGATTTTGCTACTGTGTGGAATGTACCATAGAAAACTTTCAAAAGAGTTCTCTGTTTTAGATTTTTTTATCATATCTTTTATAAACTCTTTACCGTTTAAATCTTTAAATCCGATAAAATTTTCACCTTCATAACTTTTATCTTTTGTATTGAGCAGATAAGTTCCATGTTTATCAAATATAAAATAATCTATCCCATCTTTATCTATAGAGATATTTTGTATTGCTCTTTTTATCTCACCTAATATACTGTCTCTATCTCTGTTTTTACTGTTTTTATAGATGAGTTGAGCAACTTTTTTGGCTATCATTGTTTGATTTTTTATACTCTGCTTTAGCCTCTCGTTTTGTGCTTTTTGCTCATACAAAATATCCTCTTTAAGATTTTGTATGGCTGATTTTATAGTAAATTTTTCTCTTTGGATTATAGTTTTTTTGAAAGTTTCTAAGTGAGTCTTGAACTCTTTTACTTGAAGTTTTATAAGTACAAATGCCAGTGTAAAAGAAACCAATATGATCGTGATTGTTGAGCCTAAGAGAACTATTTTGCTTATATTTTTCTCTTCTTTTGTTCTGTTTTTAGTTGTCAATTTTTAATTTATACCCCATATTTGATATATTTTTTATTATATTTTTGGGTAGTTTTTTTCTTAAAAATCCTATGGTCGTACGCAAAGAGTTTAAGCTCATATACTCATCCTCCCAAACCTCTTGCTCAATCACATTGTAAGTTATAACCATATCTCTGTTTTTCATCAAAAGTCTTACTAAGTTTATCTCTTTTTTTGTTAATTCTACCACTTTTTCATCCACATACAAAAGATCATTTGAGTAATTATAGTAAAAATTTGAATCAAAATAGTATCTGTTTTCATTTTTTATGTGAGAGATTGCCTTTTGCAAAGCAGGAATCAGATTTCTTTTTGTAAGAGGTTTTACAAGATATCTCTCTAGCTTTAACTCAACCGCATCTAAAAGATACTTTTCATCACTAAACGCCGTTGTGATTATTATCTTTGTTTTGTCATCTTTTTCTCTTATCTTTTTGATTAGCTCGATACCGTCCATATTTGGCATTTTTATATCACTCAGTATGATATCTGGTTTTTTCGATAAGTAGAGTTCGTAGCCTTCGAGGCCATCGCTAGCCTCAAAGACCTCTTTAAACATTCTATTTAAAATTCGCAAATTTACCGATCTTACACCTTCATCATCTTCGATGTAAAGTATAGTATAATCACCAAATTCATCCATGCGACCGTCCTAAGTCAATCTTTATTTGTCTTCGCTAGCTCTAAGCACCTAAACATATACAAACCCAACCAATAGAAGTTAATAAAGCACTTATATGCAAGGCAGAAACTCGTAGGTGTACTCATTGTACATCAAGAGTTTCTAACGCAGCAGATGAGTGCTTTACTAACTTTCCTACGGACAAAAAGATAATGGCACGATTACGGCGTTAGATTTTCTTGAATTACCTATTGGTAGTCCTACGAAAATCTGCCTTGTACTCGCACCATTCTCTTTTTGCTATTGGTTGGGTTCGTATATGCTTAGGTGCTTGTTATTTTATCAAAAAACAACTGACTTAACAATGGCCAAACAAGCAAAATGATAGTTATAACCAAAATAGATGCGGTAATTGGTCTCTCCCATAAAAAGCTGAGTGAACCATCACTGATAGTAAGAGCTCTTCTGAGGTTGTTTTCCATCATACCGCCTAAGATAAAACCTAAGATCATAGGCGCCATAGGATAATCCACCAATCTTAAAAAAACAGCAACTATCGAAAAGAAAACCATCATATATATGTCAAATGTGTTAAAAGTGACAAGATAAACACCTATGAGTGAAAAAAACATAACCAAAGGCAATAGTATCTGTCTAGGAGTTGCTAAAAGTTTAGCTATATAAGGGATAAGTGGCAAATTCAAGACTAAAAGTATGACATTTCCGATATACATGGATATTATCACTGACCAAAACAGAGCAGGGTGTTCGACATAGAGTGTAGGTCCAGGCTGGATGCCATATGAGATGAGCGCTCCTAAGATAACAGCTGTTGTTCCGCTTCCAGGAATTCCTAGAGTTAAAAGCGGTACAAAAGAGCCTGAACATGCTGCGTTATTTGCACTCTCTGGTGCTGCCAAACCTCTTAGACTTCCTTTTCCAAATTTTAACTTCTCTTTGACATTTGCAATGCTTCTCTCCATACCGTAAGCCAAAAAGGATGCTATCGTTGCACCAGCTCCTGGTAAAACTCCAACAAAAAAACCAAGTATCGAAGAGCGACCGATCACCGGTGCGATTGTCTTTAGCTCCTCTTTGCTGACTTTTAGGCTTCCTATCTCTTTTTTTAAAGCCTCTTTCTCCTCTTTTGTCATCTTTTGATTTTCAATGATATTCATCAAAGCTTCAGATAGAGCAAATGATGCCATCGCCAAAAGTAAAAAACTTATGCCATCGATCAGATTCATGTTTCCAAATGTATATCTTGATACTCCACTATCTGCATCAGTTCCAACTGTTGCTAGCATAAGACCAAATATCGTCATCATCGCAGCCTTTAAAAACTTTCCTTTTCCTGCGAATGCGGCAACTGCCGTGAGTCCTAAAACCATCAGTGCAAAGTAGTCTGAAGATTGAAAACTAAGTGAAACTTTTGCCAAAGCCGGAGCTGCGATGAGCAAAAATATAGCAGCAATCGTTCCACCCGAAAATGATGCATATGCAGCTATAGCCAATGCTTTCCCGGCATGCCCTTGTCTAGCCATAGGATATCCATCAAATGCCGTAGCAACCGTGCCTGCGACACCAGGTGCATTTATAAGTATCGAAGAAGTTGAGCCACCAAATATAGCCCCATAGTAAACTCCTGCTATCAAAATGAGAGCAGAAGAGGGGTCCATTCCGTAAGTAACCGGTATCATCAATGCGATAGCAGATATTGGTCCAAGTCCGGGGAGCATACCTATAAAAGTTCCTGCAAATGCTCCAATCGCTACCATAAAGATATTGTATCCTGAGAGTGCCGTTGTGATTCCTAGCCAAATTCCGTGTGTCATGATTGTGCTCCAAAAAAGTACTCAAAAATTAAACCATTTTCTACATATATGCCTAGAAGTTGGGTCAAAAGTAGCCAAAACAGTATGCTGATGCTAAATGATGTCAGTAAAATAACTTTCCAATTTTTCTCCTGAAGTATGCGAAAACCCAAAATCAAAAATATAATAGTAGATATCACAAAACCTAAGCTCCTGATAGTATAACCATAAAAAATCATAGCCAATATAAGATATAGACCTTTTTTAAAATCATATGTCCTTAACTTTTCCAAATCAAGCAAATCCTCTTTATCGATTTTGATAAATGAAAAAATTAAGAGCAATGTTGAAACCAGCATACCCAATATACCAAGATAATAGGGAAATGTCTGAGCAGTCATAGTCTCATAGTAAGTACCTTTTAGAAGATGAATATCAAACGACTTATAAAAATAAAAAGCTGAAAATATCAAAAAAAACAGCGCACCAATACGACTTTTTACCATCTCAATCCTCCTAAAAAAGGAGAGGAGAACTCCTCTCCTTGTAAAATTTATCTTACAAGAACCCCATCTCTTTCATTAAAGAACTGATAGTTTTTTCTTGATCTATTAAAAATTTTCTAAATTGCTCTCCGGGCTGATATAGATTTGTCCAGCCATTTCTAGCTCTTACTACTTCCCATTGTGGTGTTGAATACATTTTTTTCAAAACATCTTGTAGTGCTGCAACTCTTTTTTTGCTTAAATTTGGAGCTCCAAAAAACCCTCTCCAGTTTGCAAAGTAGGCATTTGTACCCATGCTTATAAATGATGGAATTCCTTCGAATGGTTTTTTTGAAGTTACCCCTATGATTCTAACCTGACCTTTTTTGTGTTTTTCAAGAACTTCACCAAGTCCAGTTGAGAGAACATCCACTTCACCTGTTAAAAGTCCAGCCAATGCTTTTCCACCCGCATCATATGGAACATATCTGACTGATTTTGGGTCTCCGCCTGCTGCTTGGAAGATTTGAGCCGCTACTAGATGGTCCATACTACCACGAGAACTTCCACCTGCAACTTTTAATTTTTTTGGATTTGCTTTGAATGCTTTTAGCACATCCGCCCAAGTTTTGTATTTTGAATCCGGACGAACTACTAGCACCTGATAATCTGCTATAACAGAGGCTATAAGAGTTAAATCTCTAAAAGATTGAGGAAAGACACCTTGAAGTGATCTGATGACGATAGGGGTAGAGTTCACCATCATTGTATTTTTCTGTTTTGGAGCTGTTTTGATGATGTAAGCTATAGCTTTTCCACCACCACCACCTGACATATTTTCGTATGAAGCTTTTTTCACTAAACCTGACTTTGTTAAAGCCTCGCCTACGCCTCTAGCTGTTCCATCCCAGCCACCACCGGCTCCTCCTGGAATCAAAAAGTGTATATAATCCATACTGCTTGCCACAGAAGTAGTAGCAAAACCTGCCACCAGGCAAGTTGCAAATGCAATATTTCTACAAATACTGCCAACACGATTTTTCATTTTTTCTCCTTTTTGGTTGATTTACCAATATAGTAAAGAAAAAAAATGTAAAAAAAATCAAATCAGAAAAATTTAGACAATCTTTCTGATTTTTATCTCTACCCTGTAACTATTTGTAACAAATTACAGTTTTGCAAACTTCAATCTAAGTGAATTCAAAACTACGCTTACTGAACTAAAACTCATGGCAATCCCAGCGTAAACTGGTGTTAGCATGATGCCAAAAACCGGATATAGAACACCTGCTGCTATCGGTATGCCTATCGAGTTATAGAAAAATGCCCAGAAGAGATTTTGTTTTATGGTTTTCATGGCTCTTTGTGAAAGATTTATGCTCTTTAGAACCGAGCCTATCTCATTGTTCATAAGTATGATATCTCCTGCATCTTTGGTTATATCTGAGCCTGAATTTAGCGCTATGCCTATGTCTGCTTGTTTGATTGAGACTGAGTCATTTATGCCATCTCCGACGAAAAGAACTTTTGAATTTTTTTGAAGCTCTTTTATGACTTTATACTTTTCATCAGGCAAAACCTCAGCATAAACTAGCTCGATGCCAACCTCTTTTGCTATCTTTTTAGCTGTTGTTTTATTGTCTCCTGTGAGTAAAATCGGGACTATATCTTTGGCTTTTAACTTTTCAACTAACTCTGCTGCTCCATCTTTCAAGCTATCTTCAAGTGCAATTACACCGATAGAATTTTTGCCAACACTTGCAAAAACTGCTCCATTTCCAAGATTTATACTATTTTCAAAAAATTCAAGATGTTCACTCGATATAGATACTCCATTTTTTTCCAAAAGCGCCAAATTTCCTATCAGATACCTCTCATCTCCCGCTTTTGCCTCTACTCCAAAACCTGGCAATATGACTATATCATCGATTTTTTGCCTGCATGTAGAGCCTTTTTGTTTTATATAGCTAGTTATCGCTTTGGATATGGGGTGTTCGCTATAGCTCTCTATAGAGCCTAAAATATCTAGGTATTTATCGTCTATAAAGATATCTTTTACGCTGATTTCTCCTTTTGTTATCGTTCCTGTTTTGTCAAATACTGCGTATTTTATATCTTTTATGATCTCTAAAACTTCTGGATTTTTTATCAAAATTCCCTCTTTTGCACCTTTTCCAACTGCACTGACTATCGCTATAGGAGTTGCGAGTCCTAATGCACAAGGGCAAGATATGATGAGAACTGATATAGAAGCTAAGATCGCGCTGAGGGCATCTCCGACTAAAAAATACCAGATAAAAAATGTCAAAACAGATATAAGTATGACAACAGGCACAAATACATTTGCAACCTTATCGGCAAACCTAGCTATTGGCATGCTTTTGCTTTGGGCTTCGTTTAGAAGAGCTATGATTTTAGATAAAGTTGTATCATTTGAGAGTTTTGTAACTCGTATTTTAATCAAACCCGCTGTATTTATAGTTCCTGCTATCACTTCATCCCCAACACTTTTATATGCGGGCATCGGCTCTCCGGTGATCATAGATGTGTCGATCTCTGCGCCACCTTCTATAACAACGCCATCAGCAGAAATCTTCTCTCCTTGTTTTACAAGAACTATGTCATCTATATTTAACTCTTTTGCCAGGACCTCTTTTATCTCACCATTTTCTTCGACTTTTTGAGCATTTAAAGGTGCTAAATCCATCAAATTTTTTAGAAAATCAGTCGCTTTCGCCTTACTTCTCTCTTCCAAAAGACGACCTAGTAAAATGAAAGTGATGATAACACTAGCACCATCAAAGTAGATAAATCTCAAATGAGGAGGAAATAGGGCGGGGAAGAGCACCACAAAAGCGGAGTAAAAATAAGCTGCACTAGTTCCAAGTGCTACTAAAACATTCATATCAAAGTTTTTATGAGTTATTGCCTTAAATGCAAGCGAATAAAATCTGCCTCCAGGATAAAACTGTACCACCGTACCAAGGGCAAACATGATGTAAAGATTTATCTCATCAACAGGAAAGAGTAAAAAATAAAAAATAGCCACACTCAATCCCAAAGAGATAAAAAATAACCTTCTTAATTTATAATAAGTCTTTTTCTTCGCAAGCTCTAGTGCCTTTATATTTTCTTGAACTCCATAGCCTAATTTTTCTATCTTATTTATCAATTTTTGCTTATCGAGCAAAGTGGTATCTATGACAAATTCTCCACTGTTTGAAGCAAAGTTGACTTTTGAACTCTCTAGTCCATCTAGTTTATTTACAACTTTTTGTATCCCGTTTGAACAGTTTACGCAAGTCATACCCGAAATATTGAGATTGATTTTTTCTTTTGACATTTTTACTCTTTTGTAGCTATTTTAAGTATCTTTTTGACATCTTCATTTATGATCCTATAAAAGGACATCTTTTTATCTTTTGTAAATGTTACTATTTCATATCTTCTTAGGATTTTAAACTGATGAGAAACATGAGATTGTGAGATACCAAGTAGATTTGACATCTCTCCAACGCAAATCTCATAATCCATCAAAGCAAGTAACATTTTTACCCTTATAGGATCGCTAAGAGCTTTGTAGATATATGTGAGTTTTACTATCTCTTCATCACTAAGCAGAGCTTTTTTGATATCAGCTATGTGGCTTATGCCTTCACAACAAGAACGATGTAGTTTCATCCTAGTCCTCTATAACGCTGTAGCCCAAGTCTTTCATCTCTTCTTTAAATTTAGACTCAACGCTTTCATCAACAATCTCCAAAGTTACCTCTTTTGGATTTGCGTCTAAATTTACCTTTATCTCTCCAAAATCATCCTCAAGTGAGCCTTTGATGAGATTTGCACAGTTTATACAACTTATATTGTTAGCTTTAAATGTCTTTTGCATTTCATTTTCCTTTATATGATATTTTCTTCATATGAGAATAATATCATATGTTTATGAACTTGTCAAGACTAAGAAGATTTAAATTTGATTTTTTTGAAAATTAAAAACTGACCTTTAAACTTTGACCCTCAAGACACAGGCGCCTCGTCTTGGGTCTGCTCCTCCGTCAAAATCTGCATTTACTGCTTGGACTCCTCCGAAGAAGAGATTTAGGCTTTTAAACTCATTTAATTCATATATATCTTTTAATCCGCCAAGCTCTACATGTAGAGGTGGCTCGGTAAATATCATACCATTTTCATAGTGGATTCTAGGCTCATTTATTGCCTCTTGCACCGACATTTTAAAGTGCGTATAGTTAAGAATGGTCTGGAGTAGGGCACTTCTTATGCGGTTACTTCCTGCACTTCCTAGCAAAAGCTCTAGCTTTCCATCTCTCATAAGAGCAGTCGGCGCCATCATGGACGGGAGTCTTATCCCGCTTTGCCAACCAAAGAAACCATGAGGATTTAGATCTTCTTCTCCAAGCATATTGTTTAGCATTATGCCAGTATGCGGCACGATGTAGCCACTTGCTTCTCCATTTGTTGTCGTTACGCTTGCTCCATTACCAAAGCTGTCTATGATACTGATGTGAGTGGTATTTCCCCATTGGTTTACTCTTTTTTTGAAACTCTTTTTGTAACTGTCTAAAAGCCTATCGTCAGACAAAACATCTCGCAGATTGTTGGTATGCAAAAACTCATCTACCTTTTGTTTTCTAAACTCTCTGGTAATCTCTTGAGCCTCTATAAGTTTTTGAAAATAGTTCTGCTCTCTATAGTTACCTAGTTTTTCATCTTCTAGCAAAAGCAGACTAAAAGCAGTCAAAATTCCACCGCTCGATGGGGGAGGGTTAGTGTAAATATCAAAATCTTTGTATCTGAATTTTAGTGGAGATTTTTTGATAACTTTGTAATTTTGCAATATCTTTTTTGTTAAAAGTCCCCTGTTTTCAGTAGAAACCTTTTCTATCTCATCTGATATTTCTCCCTCATAAAAGAGATCTGAGCCTTTTTTTGCAAACTCTTTTAAAAAGATAGCATAATCCTGATTTTTAAAAAGTTGTGTCTCGTCTATTAGTTTCCCATCTCTTGTATATATATCCCTAGAGG
>JALSKH010000055.1 GCA_026988975.1 Campylobacteraceae bacterium | reverse complement strand
AATCCGCAAAATTGATGAGTGAAAAGATAAAATCAGCCCCACCCAAACAGCAAGCCTGCTCAGGTATGGTCATCAAAGCTTTCGATGCAGCAGCTCTACATGTAGAGGATAAAAAAGCAGGAAGCAGCGAAGAGATGAGAAAGCTAGAGCTAGAAACATCTTGCGAAGGCGTGGAAAATAAATAAGTATTAATTCAAGATATAAAAATAATAATTTAAGATTATTTTATGCTCACTAGATGTACAATTTCATTGATAATAATTCTCAATAAGGTTGTATAGGGATGAGCATTTGTAAAAAAATTCTCTTTTTTTATGTTGATGGTTTTAAAAGCATGAAAGTAGGCAAGAAGCTATGGCTTATCATGTTCATAAAGCTTTTTATCTTCTTTTTTATTTTAAAGCTATTTTTCTTCCCAGATATACTTCAAACTAAATTTTCAAACGACAAAGACAGGGCTAATTTCGTCATAGAAAATATAACTAAGTGCCTAACCATAAGTAAAGCCAACCAATAGCAAAATGCAATGGTGCGAGTACAAGGCAGATTTTCGTAGGACTAGCCATAGCTAATTCAAGAAAATCTAACGCCGTAATCGTGCCATTATCTTTTTGCTATTGGTTGGCTTTACTTATGGTTAGGTACTTCAATAAGGAAAATTGTATGGAAAACACACTTTTGGTGGAGTTGTCTAGATCTCAATTTGCTTTGACAGCCCTTTACCATTGGCTATTTGTTCCATTGACATTGGGTCTATCTTTCATCATTGCCATCATGGAGACGATATATGTAAAGACTGGCAGCGCAGAGTGGAAAAAGATAACTCGTTTTTGGATGACACTTTTTGGTATAAATTTTGCCATAGGTGTTGCCACAGGAATCATAATGGAGTTTGAGTTTGGCACGAATTGGTCAAACTACTCTTGGATAGTTGGAGATATATTTGGAGCTCCGCTTGCCATAGAAGGTTTGATGGCATTTTTTATGGAATCAACATTTTTTGCTATTATGTTTTTTGGTTGGGATAAGGTTTCAAAAAAGGTACATTTGACTTCAACTTGGCTTGTGGCTATCGGTTCAAATCTATCTGCTCTTTGGATACTTATAGCAAACGGATGGATGCAAAATCCAGTTGGTATGAAATTCAATCTTGATACTGCCAGATTTGAGATGCATAACTTTTTTGATGTTATTTTCAATCCAGTCGCAGTTTCAAAGTTTTTGCACACTATATCTAGTGGCTATGTGATGGGCTCTTTGTTTGTTATCGGGATTAGCAGTTGGTATCTACTCAAAGGAAAAGATACGCTTTTTGCCAAAAGAAGTATCATGGTCGCTGCATCTTTTGGTCTCTTGACATCGATCTTTTTGATAACCACAGGAGATGAGTCAGCACACCAAGTGGCACTAAAACAACCGACTAAGTTAGCAGCCATGGAGGGACTTTATGATGGTGCAAAAAGAGAGGGTATAGTTGCTATCGGACAATTAAATAGCGATAAAAAGATAGGTGATAAACAAGATGAGTTTGATTGGTCGATTAAGATACCTTACGCGCTATCATTTTTGGGCTTTAGAGATATCAATGCTTTTGTACCTGGAATTGATGATTTGGTTTATGGAAATAAAAAGATAGGCATAGAACCAGCAAGTGAAAAACTGGCAAAAGGAAAGATAGCCTTAAATGCTCTAAGAAGTTATAAAAATGCAAAAAAAGCAAATGATCTGCAAGAGGCAAAAAAATCACTGGTAAAATTTAGAGCATATGAAAAGTATCTGGGTTTTGGTTATCTAAAAGATCCAAAACAGATAATTCCACCTGTGCCTTTGACTTTTTATAGTTTTCATATAATGGTTGGACTAGGTAGTTGGTTTTTGATACTTTTTGCACTCTCTTTGTACTTTACATCTGTTGGAAAGATAGAGAAACAGAGATTGCTTTTGCGTTTAGGTCTGTTTTCAATTCCGCTTGGGTATCTTGCAGGAGAGGTAGGCTGGATAGTGGCAGAAGTAGGGAGGCAGCCTTGGGCGATACAAGATATGTTGCCCACAGGCATAGCAACTTCACAATTAGATAGCAGTTCGGTTGCTATAACCATAGGGTTGTTTACCGTACTGTTTACAGCACTTCTGATAGCAGAGATAAAAATCATGCTTACTCAGATAAAACTTGGCTACAAAGGAGCTTGAGATGTTTGGAAGCTTATCTTATCTAACTCTTCAGG
Organism: Campylobacteraceae bacterium; assembly: GCA_026988975.1. Lineage (GTDB taxonomy): Bacteria > Campylobacterota > Campylobacteria > Campylobacterales > Sulfurospirillaceae > JAADIZ01. The sequence continues at coordinate 1,438 of JALSKH010000055.1, read as the reverse complement.
AGTATTGGTGGTTTTTAGTATCTCTTTTGGGAGCCTTGTTTGTTTTTATGACATTTGTGCAAGGTGGTCAAACCATACTAAATAGAGTTGCAAAAACAGATGAAGAGAGAGATGTTATCATAAACTCACTAGGAAGAAAATGGGAGTTAACTTTTACTACTTTGGTGATGTTTGGCGGAGCTTTGTTTGCGGCATTTCCGCTTTTTTACGCTGTAAGTTTTAGTGGAGCATATTTTGTTTGGATGGCTATACTGTTTTGTTTTATCATACAAGCGGTTTCTTATGAGTATAGGAAAAAGCCGGATAATTTTTTAGGACAAAAAACTTATGAAGCTTTTTTGTACATAAATGGAAGTATCGGCATCATTCTCATCGGCATTGCGGTAGGAACTCTCTTTACGGGAGGACATTTTGTGAGAAGTGATATGAACTTTTCACACTGGACAACTGCATTTAGGGGACTTGAGGGAGCTTTAAATCCTTTTAATGTTGCACTTGGATTTATGGTCTTCTTTTTAGCTAGAGTGCAGGCTAGTCTATATTTTTTGAACAATATAGAACATGACGAGATAGAAAAAAGAACAAAAGCTCAACTCAAAAATGATGCTTTACTTTTTGTAGGTTTTTTTCTTCTGTTTGTTGTTTTTCTCTTAAATTTAAGCGGAGTTGGATATGATAATAGTCACTTTTTTGTGGTAAAACATAAATTTTTACTAAATCTAATAGCAAATCCAATACTATTGGTTCTGTTTTTAGTAGGTACTTTGATGGTACTGTATGCTATATTTGTCTCCTTGTCCAAAGGAAGCAAAAAAGGGATTTGGTTTAGTGGTGTAGGAACAATTCTAGTTGTATTGACACTGTTTTGTTTGTTAGGTTTTAACAATACTGCGATATATCCGTCTTTGAGTGATTTGCAAAGTTCACTTAGTATAGTCAATAGTTCAGGGAGTTACTATACTCTTACAGTCATGAGTTATGTCTCTTTGCTTGTGCCAATCGTACTAGGATATATCATTTTTGTTTGGAGATCCATGGACAAAGAGAAAATAACAGCAGATGAGATTCGTTCAGATTCTCACGGATATTAAGGAGAAAAAATGGAAACTATCAGCTATACAGCGGGTATGATGTGGTACTTATCGTGGCCCGTGCTTATATATGTAACTTATAAATTTGTCTCTATGAATTTAGAGCATTTTGAAGAAAATATCAATAAATAAGATTTAGCCCTCTTTTGAAGAGGGCTAAATTCACTTATCCTTACTCTAATAAAATCAATGGTATCATTTCTATAAAAAAGGGAAGCAGATGCAACTAACTAAAATATATCAAAAAAAACATGAACTTTGGCTAAAGATTCTCTTTGCCTCTTTTGCTATTTCAAATGAAAAGATTAAAAGTGAACTAGCCGATATGGCTGCTATCGAGTTTCGTC
>JALSKH010000054.1 GCA_026988975.1 Campylobacteraceae bacterium | reverse complement strand
CTGCGTGTCAAGAGGGTCGGAGGTTTACTTTTAACTTTTATATATGCCACCTCTAAAACCTATGTCTTTTACTATCGCTTCGATGATTATTTGGTTGCTAGATACTTTTACAAGCACTCTTATATTGCCTTTTCTTATCCTATAAATATCACTTATATCGCCTTTCATCTGCTTAAAATCAATATTTATATCCATACCATAGAATTTCTTTTTTATAAATTTTACTATCAACTCATCCACTTGTGTTTCGGTAAGTATGTTTTTATTTTTATTTAAAAACTTTGTTGCTTTTTTTAGATAGGTAAGTTTTATCTCTTTCTTCATGCTTAGATTTCTATAGAGATTACTTTTGTGTGTGATACCTTTTTTTCATCATCGGTTCTGTTATTTAGTATCTTTTCTATCTCTCTTTGTTCAAATACATCATAAACTTTTTGGAGATTTTCATACTCTTGAATCGGTATGATTACCGCCTCAGGTTTGTTTCTTCTTATAATGGCGAGTTTATTGAGCGTAGTTGAAGTTACTTTATCTAGATATTTACCTAGTGACTTCCCAAACTCTGTGATTCCTATCATCTCTTCTTTTGCATAAGTTACCATAGTTTACTCCATATTTTAATATAGAGTTTATTATATATAAAAATATGTAGCTTGTCAAGGGGGTCGGTTGTCAAGGGGGTCGGAGGTTTACTTTTTAAAAAGAGGTTGAAGGCTTATTGCTTTATAATTTCCTTATTTTTTGATATAATTTTGCAAATGTACAGAGGTGATTTTATGAAAAGAGCAGTAAATTTGAGACTTGAAGAGAGTATGATTTTGACCCTAAATCAATTGGCAAGTGAATTAAACACTACAAAAACAGAAGTGGTTGAAAAAGCTTTAAAACTTTTTTCAAAAACCAAACTAGAAAAGAGAAACAATCTTTTGCAATTTGCAGGTGTATTGAAAAATTATGAGGCTGATAGTCTGCTTAATGATATACAGGGCAACAAAAATGATAAAGATTTTGAGCTAGATTTATGAGTCAGAAATACATACTAGATAGCGATATTTTGATATATTTTTTAAAAGGCGAAAAAACAGTTATCAACAAAATCATATCTTTGCCTGAAGATAGTCTATTCATTACAATCATCAACTATACAGAACTGTTATATGGAATATATAATTCAACCAAAGTCACTCAAAACAGAGAAAAGATACTACCTTTTTTGGATAATTTTGAAGTATTAAAATTTGATAAAAAATCGAGTGAGATATTTGCTAAATTGAAAGCTAAACTTAAAAAACAGGGCAATATCATAGCTGATATGGATCTGATGATAGCAAGTATCGCCATTTCCAATAAGGCTATTTTATTTACAAATAATTTAAAACATTTTAGAAGAATTAACGGATTAGAGATTTTAGGGGTCAAGTAAACATGGATTGAGGGGAAAATTTCCCCTCAATAAAGTTTTAACCATACATTAGGTTTGGTAGCCATAGTGATATGATTGGTACATATGTTATGAGTATTAATCCTACAAATATAGTCAATGCCCATGGTAAGGAAGCTACTATTATCTCTTTGAGGCTTAAGCCTGTTATGCCACTTGCGACGAAGAGATTTAATCCCACCGGAGGGGTTATCATGCCTATCTCCATATTTATAACCATTATGACACCTAGGTGAATCGGGTCTATTCCTAGAGTTTTAGCTATTGGTAGGAGAAGTGGCACTGTGATCATGACGATAGAACTTGGCTCCATAAACTGACCCATTAGTATAAGTAGTAAGTTTATGATGACTAAGAACATGATTGGTCCTACATGTGCTTGTAAAATAAGATTTGTGATGAACTGTGGTATGCTCTCATCTGTTAGAAAGTGAGAAAATATCATCGCATTTGCTATCAAGAAAAAGATCATAGAGCTTGTCATAGCAGAGTCAAGTATGATCTTATATATCTCTTTAAATTTTAAATCTTTATATACAAAGTAAGAGATAAAAAATGCATAAAATGCACTAGCTGCACCAGCTTCAGTCGGAGTGAAGAGTCCTCCATAGATACCACCGATCACTAAAACGATAAGCATCAAAGCCCAAAAAGCCTCTTTGAATTTTTTCATTCTAAAGCTAAACGGTGCCATTTTGGTTCTCTTAAAACCGAGTCTTACTGCGCCCACATAAGTCACAACCATAAGCATAAAGCCGATGAGAAGTCCTGGAACGACTCCAGCCATGAACAATCTACCTATAGATTGATCTGCTGTTACACCATATACTATAAATACAATCGAAGGCGGTATGAGTATTCCTAAGCTTCCTGCGGTTGCGATAGTTCCTATGGCGTATTTTGTAGGATACCCTGCCTCTTTTATCGCACCATACATAACTGATCCGATCGCGACAACTGTTGCTGGTGAACTTCCTGAAACAGCAGCAAATATAACACTTGCAAATATCGCAGCTATCGGAAGACCTCCTGGGAGATGACCTACTATGGATTTTGCAAACTCTATGATTCTAGTAGAAGCACTTCCTTTGGAAAGAAAGGCACCTGCTAAGATAAACATCGGAATCGCCATAAGAGTATAGTGATCTAACCCATCAAAAACCTCAGATGGAACGCCCATAAGATCAAAATTTGTAAACATCAAGGCTGTTATCATAGTACTTGTACCTAGACTAACAGCAACTGGGACACCTATAAGCATCAAAGCAAAAAGCAGTATAAAAAGGGTAGCTATCATCATAATGGTTCTCCTCCCTCTTCTTCTACGCTTGCGCCTGAGCGTTCACTTGTGTCGTGAATTATCTCCTCTTCGGTAGTTTTCAGAACTTTATCTGCATCTTCCATCGCTACCTCAAATACCTTTTCTCCTGCCCTATATGCTGCACCAGCAAAAGCTAAAGGAAGCACTAAGGTTGGGATCCACATCGGTATATTTAAGTCTATACTCATCTCGTCCATATCTTGGAGTATCAAAATAAGTTGATAACCAAAATATGACATAAGAGCAAGATATATAAATGAAAGTGTATAGGCAAAAATCATAAATGCCTTAGCTATGGGAGCAGGCAATTTTGCCAGTAATAGCGTTACTTGTATATGAATTCCTCTTTTAAATCCGTATGCGGCACCAAAAAGAGCACCCCACATAAAAGCATAATTTGTTAACTCCCCAGCCCATGTTATGCTCTCATCAAAAGCGTATCTAGCAACAACATTTACAAATGCCAGAGTAACGCCCACTACCATTCCCAAAACGGCTAAATTTCTATTGAGGGTTGCCACCCCAATATCCAGAATAGAAAAAAACTTTCCCATTTATCACCCCTATATATTTTGAGGTCGCATAAGCGACCTCATAATGACTCTACTCTACTTACTTTTGAGCCGCCTTAATCAAATCTTTTCCGATTACGCCATAAAATTGTGGGTATATTCCAACCATCACTTTTCTCCAAGCAGCTGTCTCTTCAGGAGTTAATCTGTAGATTTTTAGCTTGCCTGTTTTTTTAGCATAAGCTTCAACATTTGCCAAAAACTTTCCTTCAAGTGCCGCAGCCTCTTTTCTCTCATAAACTGTAGCTTCATTCATAGCTTGGATAATTTTTGGTTTCAAATCAGCTGGGAATTTATTCCAAAATCTTTTACTCATAACTACTAGATATCCTAAATACCCGTGGTTTGAGA
>JALSKH010000053.1 GCA_026988975.1 Campylobacteraceae bacterium | reverse complement strand
ATTAGAAGAGGTGGCTACTAAGCTAAGAAGTAACACCAAAAAAGTGCAACTACTTTTTGCACATAATGGCACAGGAAAAACAAGACTTTCAAGGGTTTTTAAAGATTATGAAGAACATGGAGAGAAAAAGAACGACACTCTATACTTTAATGCATTTACAGAAGACCTTTTTCATTGGGATAATGACTTAGAAAATGATACTACTAGATTATTAGAGCTTAAAGATTCTAAATTTTTTAAAGTTCTTGACGGTGATGGATTCGATATGCAAAATCGTGTAAGAAGTTTTTTGAACAGATATGCAGATTTTGACTTTGACATAGACAATGTAACACGAAAAATAAGTTTTTCTCGTGAAGATAATGAGAATATAAAAGTATCTCGTGGAGAAGAGAATATTTTTATATGGTCGTTCTTTCTTGCAGTTGCACAGTTGGCTATTGACAATCATGAAGATTATAGTTGGGTAAAATATATCTACATAGATGACCCTATCTCTTCACTTGATGATAACAATGTCATCATCGTAGCAAGTCATTTGGCTAAAATGATAAGAGATTCAGCTAATAAAAAGTTTATTATTTCAACTCACCATGGACTTTTTTATAATGTTATCTTTAATGAATTAAAAGGTGCAGATAAATATCTTTTGACAAAAAATTCTAATAGCTATAAATTGGAAACATTAACAAAAGATACTCCGTACTACCAACACATAGCTATTTTAAAAGATTTAAAAAAAATAGCAGATAGTGAAGAAATTTATACTTACCATTTTAATCTTTTGCGTAATATCTTAGAAAAAACGGCTGCTTTTCATGGCTTTGATAAGTTTTCTGAGTGCATAAAAGTAGAAGATGATGATAGTGAAAAAATTACACACATAAGACGCATAAATATACTTAGTCATGGAAATTATTCTATATTTGAACCTCAAGAGATGCAAGAGGAGAATAAAGAGCATTTTAGAACGATATTATATAACTTCATAGAAGAGTATGGATTTAATGAAGAACTATTTAATACACAAGAGGGGCAATAATGAGTGAACAACAACAAGAGCAATTAGGTAAAATACTTTGGGCGATAGCCGAAGATTTAAGAGGCACTATGAATGCAGATGATTTTAGGGATTATATGCTCTCATTTTTGTTTTTAAAATACCTTAGTGATAACTATATAGTAGCCGTCAAAAAAGAGTTGGGGAGTGATTATCCAAAAGAGGAGGATAATCAAACGGCACTGACTTTATGGTATGAAGAAAATGAGCAAGATATAGAAGAGTTTGAAAAGCAGATGAAGAAAAAAGTTCACTATGTCATAGAGCCAAAATATCTATGGAGTAGCATATCCTACCTTGCAAAAACACAAGATAATGAACTATTAGAAACACTTCAAAAAGCTTTTAAATACATAGAAAATGAATCTTTTGCCTCTACATTTACAGGACTTTTTTCGGAGATAAATCTAAACTCTGAAAAATTGGGTAAAACTCAAACAGATAAAAACAAAACACTTTGTAAAATTATCTCAAAGATAGCAAACGGTATTGCAAATTTTTCAAGTGATATAGATGCTCTTGGAGATGCCTATGAGTACTTAATAGGTAAGTTTGCAGCAGGTGGTGGCACAAAAGCAGGAGAGTTTTATACACCTCAAGAGGTATCTACTATTTTATCTGGTATCGTAACTCTTGATAGCCAAGACCCAACAACTGGTAAAAAATCGAAACTTGAAACTGTTTTTGATTTTGCTTGTGGAAGTGGCTCACTACTCTTAAATGTAAAAAATCAACTTGGCAAATATGGAGTAGGTAAGATTTACGGTCAAGAGAAAAATATCACAACTTATAACTTAGCTAGAATGAACATGCTCCTTCATGGAGTAAAAGATAATGAGTTTGATATTTTTCACGGCGATAGTTTAAAAAATGAGTGGGATATTTTAAATGAAGAAAATCCATCTAAAAAAGTTACTTTTGATGCAGTTGTAGCAAATCCACCTTTTAGCCTAAGATGGGAACCAAATGATGAGTTAAAAAAAGACTTTAGATTTAAAAACCACGGATTAGCTCCAAAAAGTGCAGCAGATTTTGCTTTTTTACTCCATGGATTTCACTATCTTGGCAAAGAGGGAACGATGGCTATAATCTTACCTCATGGTGTCTTGTTTCGAGGGGGAAGTGAAGCCAAAATAAGAAAAAAACTACTAGAAGATGGGCATATAGATACAGTCATAGGACTCCCCTCAAAACTCTTTTTTTCTACGGGGATACCTGTCTGTATCATAGTGCTTAAAAAGTGTAAAAAAAGTGATGATGTGCTTTTCATCAATGCAAGTGAACATTTTAAAAAAGAGAAAAAACAGAACAAACTTACAGCTGAAAATATTGAGAAGATTATAGAGAGTTACCAATACAGAAAAGAGGAGAGTAGATATTCTAAAAGAGTAACTTTAGAAAAAATAAAAGAGAATGATTTTAATCTAAATATCTCAAGATATGTAAGCACTGCAAAACCTGAAGAGAAGATTGACTTAAAAAAGGTAAATGAAAGTTTAGAAGATATTCAAAAGGATATTTTAAAATACACAGATGAGCATAATAAGTTTTTAAAAGAGCTAGAGTTAAATAGTATATTGTAGTACCTATAACAAAACACAGGAACGAATAATTTACCCTCGCAGGAAAATTATCGTTCAGTTCAATCGTTAGGGGTCAGACGTTGAAAAACTACTATAAAAAAGGTAACAAGCTACTTTAAAATCTAACTTAGTGATATTGCAAAAAGAAAAATATTCCTCGCCGTTGAATCTTCACTTTTACAAAAACTCACTCAACAAAAGCACTCGACACCCATCACTTTCAAACTGACTCAACCCATCATCATTGGTCACAAATAGTTCAGCTTTTGCATAAACAGCCGAAGCCAACTGAATAGCATCAGGAGTTTTAATACGATAATCAGCTCTAACTTTAGCAAAAAGAGAAGCTATTTCATTGTTGAGTTCTACCAGTTCCATCTGCGAAAAAAAATCTTTATAAGTCTCAACTAAATCAAGTCGATTCTCTTTATAGGGTTTGGTTAAAATTTCTCCAAGTGTTAGAGTAGAAGTAATGATTTCATATCCATTTTTTTCTAAGAACTCTAATAAGTTATGAACTTTGTGTAAGTGTAACTCATTTTCTTCAATAAGATAGATAAACAAATTGGTATCTAAAAACGCTTTTTTACCACTCATTTCTCAACTCTTTGATGTAGGTATCAGAGTCTATCCCTTGATATAACTCTTTACCAACACCTTGTAAGTTTTTAAAGTTAGAAATTGAATTATGCGTATGAAGGATATTAGGCTTTTCAGTTTTAATTTCTTGTTTTATATTTAGTAGATTTTTAGGAAGATTTTCAAGAAAAAACATAATATGTGCATAGATTGAATTATTTATTTCAAGGGTAACTTTATACATAAAATAAACTCCTTTTTTTCTTTTAGTATATCAAAAAAAATTTAAACTACAATTCACACCCCCTGCCGTTCAATCTCCACTTTTACCATTTATAACCCCATAACCTGAGTTCTACAAAATGCAGGAGTGTATAGAAGCACTAATGTAGGAGTTGGTGGAAAAGAGGGAGTAACCCATGTAGCACCACCTCCAAATCTTGTGCCACAACTTATGGGTGAG
>JALSKH010000052.1 GCA_026988975.1 Campylobacteraceae bacterium | reverse complement strand
ACTTAACCATGCATAAAAAAGGGGAGTGGGTTGATAGCAGAGGAAGAGGTAGTGACGATAACAATTATGCTACTGCTTTGGCTTTGGTGGGAAATGAACCATTCTCTTATGAAAAAAGCATAAATCTTGGGGTAATTGAATCTATCTCACCCATATTTATTGCTTCAAACAGTGACTACTTTTGTGCCAATGCCAAAGACAATGATTTTGTAAAAAAAGAGATAGAGGGAAGTTTCTCTTTTGGTAAAGGGGTAAAAAAAGCTTTTGTTTTTGAGGGCTTTGATGCTAAAAAGAGTGAGACTAAAGCCTTTATCTCGACACAAAAAGTCTTAAAAAACTATAGTGATTTTTTTGAAGCTGTAGATAGCGTAGGGATTAAAAAAACAGAAGACAAACAGAACGATGAAGATGAATTTTTTAGAAAGCGTAGCTACTACCCCAAAGAGCATACCCATGCCTCTTTTTGTTTTGTATTAGAACTTACGCAACCCTTAGAGATGAAAAAGAGAGTCGTAACCCTTGGGGCTGACCAATCATCATTTGCTTTGAAAATAGAAGAAGATTTTTCTAAAAATTATGATGAACTATTTGATACTGTACAGACAAACAAAGCGTATGGACGCATCGTTTTAAATAGTCAAACCCTACTTACTCAAGAGGCTTATAACTTATGTAGTTTCATTTTAGGAGAACGAAAAAGTTATCGACAACTCAAAGGCAATCGTGGAAAGAAGTCCAAAAGATACTATCTTTTAGAAAAAGGTTCTGTCCTTTTTTCAGACAAATTGGACGCATTATCCACAGCACTCAATCAAGCACATTTACAAAAAATAGGCATAAACAACTACACTAAAATAGAAGGAAAGAACTAATGTACAAGCACAAACTATATCTTATTGAAAATAAAACAGCACTACATGTAGGAAGTGGAGAGAGTAACTTTGGGATTATTGACAATCAAATCCAACGAGATGCCATCACTAAGTATCCTACCATTCACAGCTCATCACTCAAAGGTGCATTAAGAGAGTACTCTACCCATAGACATAGTGAAGAGGAGAGTAAAAACTTTTTAGACTATATCTTTGGAAGTGAAGAGCAGTCAGGGAAAGTGAGATTTATAGATGCTCATCTATTATCTGTTCCTATGAGAGCTGATTTAAATCCTTTTTATCACTGTGTCTCCCCTCAAAGCATTACAAATTTTTTAGAATTTTGTGAGACCTTTGGCATAGAGATTGAACATAAAGAAGATTTAGCAAAAATTGCAAATGCTAAAGAGACAAACATTGTAGTCAAAGAGGGAACACCTACCATCGAAGATGAAGAGGCTCAAAAGAGTACGGCATATAATTTTGAAGCCTTAGAACAACTTGTAGGCTCTCCTGTTGCCATTGTGCCTAACAGTACGCTAAAAGAGTTTACGCATGATTTGCCAGTCATCGCTAGAAACCAACTTGATAATGGAGAGTCTAAAAACCTCTTTTATGAAGAGGTTCTTCCTCGAAAAAGTAAGTTTTTTACCGTTATTTCAGAACCTACCTATCTGCACTATGAAGATGCAAAAAAACTAGAAAATGCCTTTGATAGATTTGGCAGTTATTTGACCGATGAAAATACCATTCACATAGGGGCTAATGCTTCTATTGGCTATGGGGTATGTACTTTTAAGGAGATTGCTAATGCGTAAACGAATAGAAGAGTATATTCCCAAAGCATTAGAAGCAATTAAAGAGTTAAATATTGCAGATGCTAGTGGGGAAGTACCTAAACAGTTTAACGGCTACATCTCCTCTTTTGGTGCTAGTATCCGTCAAGCTGGGCTTTTGGCTACGGTTCTTTTTTATGGGGAAAAAGGTGGGGCAGAGAAAGATAGACAAAATGTAGTCAAAGCGATAGAAAAAATTATAGCTAAAGATATTCAACAAAACATAAAAGATAAAAAACTCAAATCAGAAGTTGAAGATGCAGCCGTGGCTTTAAAACTTGCCATTCGTACCTTTAAATTGGTCTAAGGAGCTAAGATGTCAAAAGCAAACATAGGGTGGCTTTTTTATAAAAAAATGTATGAAAAAGGTGATAACGATAGCCACATAAAGAGTACACTGAAAAAGGTTTTAGATGCCAAAGGAAAAGATGAACGCTTTAAAGCTAAACATAGTTTTCTCATGGAGACGGTTTATCCTGGCTTACTCATAGGTAGTGGCTACACACATGGCTTAAGTAGTGAGGAGGATGTAAAATTAGGGTTTTATTTTGACCATACTACAGGTTTGCCTCTCATTCAAGGTAGTTCCATAAAAGGGCTATTGCGTTCTTGTTTTGGGCTAGAGTTTGGTAATCAAAAAGATGCCTACAAAGAGCAAAAACATGAACTCATAAAAGAGTTACTTCAAAAAGAGTTAGAGGTAGAGGCGTTAGCCAAAGAGATATTTGAAGGCATAGACCCCAACACCAATAAACCTAAAAGTATCTATGAAAGAGATATTTTTTATGAAGCCAGAGTAGTAGCTTATACATGTAATTTACTAGATAGTGACTACATCACACCTCATACCGATGGAGCATTAAAAAACCCTAATCCTATTAAGTTTATTAAAGTCTCTCCAGAGGTGAGTTTTGAGTTTAATTTTGACTTAAAAGATGGTCTAATAAGTGCAGATGAAAAAGAGAATCTCTTTATAGAACTATTACAAATTTTTGGCATAGGAGCTAAGAGTAATGTAGGGTATGGACAATTTAAAGAGTGGGATGAAGATAAAGAAAAAGCATTTAAAAATAAGCAGTTAAGAAGAAAAAAGGACGAAGAAAAAAAAGGGCTTAGTGGTTTTGAATTGTTTTTAAAAGAGTTAGAAGATTTTAAAAAGAAAGATAATAATATGGTTAAAAAAATTAAAGATTATGAGGGAAAAATAGAAGATATTGAAAAAATAAAAGAGATTGTTAATGCTAAAAAAGGTGCTGATAAGTTTCATAAAAGAATTATGAAATTTTTAGATGAGTTGAATTAAATGCTAACCACCCCATACCTCACCATCTTCTCAAAAGCCTCACTACATGAGGCTTTAAGCCTCATTAAGTCAAAAGGTTCAGGACTTGACAAAGAGTCGCTTTTGGCATTTAAAAAAAATGCTAAAGTGGAGATTTGTAGTAGCGTATGACATTTCAGATGACAAATGCAGAAGAAAAGTAGGTGAAGCTTTAGAGGCTTTTGGCAAAAGGGTAAACTACTCTGTATTTGAGATAGAGTTAAAATCAAAATCTCAAAAGAGAGCTTTAGAAGATGAGTTGTTAGGACTTTTAAATCCTAAAGAGGACTCTTTACGTTTCTATAAACTCTGTCAAAATTGTGTGGAAAGCTCATGGAGTTTAGGCGATGAGTCAGCTCCTTTTGAGTCCAACGGAATCTATTTCTTTTAGTCCTTTAGACTAAAGTTCGTCTCAAAACGATTTGCGAACTTTTAGTTTTTTTTAAGTTTCAAACCCTTGTTTTTCGGTACTTCCGAAACTTAATATTGACTTAAAATTAGGAAACCTAAGCTTACAAAATTTTATGGGCATAGGTTTGCGAACTTTTTTGAAAAGTAAAAAGGTTATTTTATGGGCTTTGAAGTCACTTTAAGCTATAATTTACCTCGAATCGACACGTTAAGTCATGGAGGTTTGAGAACTTTTTTTGCAAAGCTCTATAACTTCGCATTG
>JALSKH010000051.1 GCA_026988975.1 Campylobacteraceae bacterium | reverse complement strand
AATTTATTGCAAAAGAGTAGGGGAGTGAGACATTTTCTCATCTCAAGCCATTGTTCTAAATCCTTGAAAATTATCTCTTTTTTTATCATAACAACTCTTGGTTTATTTCCTTTTCCTCGAACTTCTACGACATATAACTCTTTGTCTAAAAATATATCTTTTAAGTTGATGCCTAAAGCTTCCCCAACTCTTATGCCAGTATAGAGTATGATTTTAAGTATGAGCCTATTTCTAGCTGCAATTTTTGCTCTAAATTCATACATATCTATAGCTTTTATAAATCTAGAGACTTCATCTTTTTTCATATAAGAGGGGAGTTTCTCGCCGCCTTTGCCACCAAGTCCTCCCCAGTTTTTCAATTCAATTAAAAAGCTGTACTTTTCATCATTTTGTTTATCTAAAAAACCAAAAAAACTCAACAATGCTATACGGTAGTTTTTCTTTGTGGCATCAGATAACCTAGAAGTTTCTATTGCTAAAAATTCACTAAGAAATTCTTCATCTATCTCTTTTAAAGAGTTAGCCCCATAATTTAAAATATGATAAAAAAGTTTTTCAAGAGGTATAAAGTAGATATGGATACCATTTATCCCGATATTTCTGAGCTCTTTAACGCATAATTTTAGATCTTTTATATTTTCTACATGTAGAGTAAGTTTTGAAATAAGCTCTGCAAGTCTGTTCTTATCGGTAACATTACGATTTGAAAGAGTTGTAACTTTATACTTAACAAACCGACTAATCCAAAAAAGAAGAGATTTACTGACACTGTTTTCTATATCTATACTATATCTCATAATATAATCCTTTCGTATTGGAAACTATAATTTCCAAACTATATTATACCGAATAAAGAGTCTATGTCAAGTGGTTATAGGCAGTTTTAGACTATTTTATGTTTTTTTGGATAATCGAAAAAAAGTATTTTTCCGCTATTCTCTTTTATATCTTTGAAACTCTCTGTTTTGAATTCTATGCAGACTATGGAGCATGTGGGCATATTTGTTAGGATCGCGCCACTTAGTATTTCACCAGTTTCTGTGATGGTGGGATTGTGTGCTACGATAAATAGAGTTTTCAAGGAGTCGTCTAGTGAATCTAGCAGATATCTATAGTTTTGATAAGAGCTATTATATAGAGCATATTCGTATGAGATTTTAGATTCGTCATAGCCGATAATTCTAGCTACTCCTTTTGCAGTACTCTTTGCTCTTTTTGCAGGGCTCGAGATGATTAGATCAGGCATTACACCAAAGTTTTTTAGCCTTTGAGCCATAAACTTTAAATCTGCCTTGCCTCTTTTGTTGAGAGATCTATCAAAATCACTCAACCCCTCTTCTTTCCAGCTGGATTTTGCATGTCTTAGTAGATAAATTTTTTTCATGTCAGAATTATACTATTTAGTATATAAAATTTTCCAAAACCCATTTTTTTATGATTCTTCTGTTTACAGCAAAAAAAGGAAGTTCAAACCTAAGCATGGTTTCAAGTCTTTTTACGCTGTATTCATCCTCAATATTTAGCTCATCTACTATACTTTGCAGCATGATGAGCATCTGAGAAAGTGAGTTTGTATCAAATTTTTCACTCCCCTCTTCTTTGAAAAAACTTTCTTTATAGTAGTTTTTACCATCATTCTTATACTCGAACTGTAACATTTTTTTCTCTACATGTAGAGCCATATTTTTACCTTATGTTATAACTGACCTTACGCACTATAAACACACCTAGGCAGAATGAGAAAGCATCATATGCGAGGCAGTTTACTTTTAGCGTAGCCAAAGCTACGGTGAAAGTGAACTAACGAAGCAGATGGTGCTTTATCATTCTGTCCGCAGGATGATAAAATTTGTACCCTACTGCTGCGTCAGTATAGCTTCATAGTAGAATAACTACAATTTTGCTATACTTCCTTGCATTAGAGTGCAACTTTTATCACCTAGGTGTGCTTATAGTGCGTAAGGTCAGTTTAAATTGTACAAAATTATACAAAAATTATACAAAAATTTCTAAGGAGTTTGTGATGTATTTTCAAGAGTGGCAAAATCACAAGGGATATACTCTTGGGGCTGAATTGGAGGCAAGGATTCAAGACAGTAGCAGTTTGGAGTTAAAAAACTACTCTTCAATCATAAGAGAAAGATTTAGTGATGAATATAAACAGAAGATACATCAAGAGTTTTTAGAGTGTATGGTAGAGTTTGTCAGTCCAGTTTGCGATACATCTTTTGGGGTGATAAGTGAACTTAAAAAGCAGATATCTTACTTAAATGATATAATCAAAGATGATGACATCACCATAGCCACTTCTGGTTCGCACTCCTACAAGATAGATAAACTCCAGCATGTAAATGAAACAAGATATGATGATTTTGCAAAAGAGTATGGTATATTGTTATCTCGTTTCCACATATGTGGTTTTCATATACATGTAGCTCTAGAATCATCAGTCCAAGCCATGAGGGCATATAACTTTTCTCTTGAATATTTGCCACTATTTTTGGCTTTAAGTGCAAATTCACCCTACTTTAATGGCGAAGATGCGAGACTCTTGTCATATCGTGCCAAAATCTTTGAACAACTTCCTCGTGCAGGACAGTCAAGCTACTTTGAAAATTTTTCCAAGATGAAAGAGTTGTATGAAAATATGAATAAAGCAGGCACTGTAAAGAGTGCCAAAGATATTTGGTGGGATGTTAGAGTTAGTCCAAAATTTGGTACTTTAGAGATCAGAATTTGTGATGCTAGTAGTGATTTTGAGAGATTGAGGCTCTTGATAGTCCTTTTTCAGGCTCTATCTCTTTTTGCTCAAAATCAAGAACTCAAGAGGATTCCTCATCAGATATTGCTACAAAACAGATGGAATGCCCTAAGACATGGGCTAGATGGAGTATTTCAAAATAACCATACAATTACAACTGTCAGAGAACATTTTTTGGATTTAGTAGATCGTATGGAAAAAAGTGGTATATTTTCAAAACTTAAAACCAAAGATGATATAGATGCTTTAAAAGAGTTGGCATATACGGATGAACTGGCAAAAAAACAGATCAAAGTCTATGCTGAAACAAAAGATTTTAAAGAAGTTGAAAAATTAGGAATTTTATGAAAAAAGATAAGATTTTAGGAACTATTAGCGCAGGTGACGAGAAAACTGCCAGAGCTGGTAAAGAGATGCTTAAACTTGGCGGTAATGCTTATGATGCTATGTGTGCATGTCTTTTGGCTGCTCCTTTGTGCGAGCCTATATTGACCAGTCTTGGTGGTGGTGGATTTATGCTGAGCACTCAAGATGGTAAAGAGCCGAAAGTTTATGATTTTTTTGTAGATGTTCCGCCAAAAGATATAGATAATCCAGAATTTTATCCGATAGAAGTGGATTTTGGTACGACCGTGCAAGAGTTTCATATAGGGTGTGGTTCTGTCGCAGTGCCGGGAGTTTTAAAGGGAA
Organism: Campylobacteraceae bacterium; assembly: GCA_026988975.1. GTDB lineage: Bacteria > Campylobacterota > Campylobacteria > Campylobacterales > Sulfurospirillaceae > JAADIZ01. Next base: position 274 of record JALSKH010000051.1, on the reverse strand, counting down.
TTTGGAAGATTTATGAAGATTTATGTTCCCTTCCAATGGAGACTATCATCAAACCAGCTTGTGATTATGCGAAAAATGGTATCTATCTTTCAAAAGTACAAGCTGATTTTTTGAAACTGCTAACCCCGATATTTATGTCCACTAAACCCTCTAGGGATATATATACAAGAGATGGGAAACTAATAGACGAGACACAACTTTTTAAAAATCAGGATTATGCTATCTTTTTAAAAGAGTTTGCAAAAAAAGGCTCAGATCTCTTTTATGAGGGAGA
>JALSKH010000050.1 GCA_026988975.1 Campylobacteraceae bacterium | reverse complement strand
ACAGCATAAATGTTGGAAATGTCGTTATTTGGGATATGGACAATGAAGTTGTTGCAAATGTACCAACAGCAGGTGGTGGACTATTTGTAGGAACAAGTAAAGATACTCCATACATCTGGTCAGACTGCGTGCTTGGCGGAAAAGCAAACTTCAACAAAGTTTATCTTATCAACAAGCAGACTTTAGAGACTGACAGAATCATCGAAGTTGGCAAAAAAGAGGGACATCTTATAGATGCTCATACTGGAAAGGTTTTACAAACTTGGGATTCAACTCAGTACAAAACTGTAAAACATCAAGAAGTAGCTTCTAAAATTTCTAACGAGATGATAGTTCCTTACACCGCAAAACATGGTGCAAAAGTAGCTAAACCAGTTCAACCTAGACTTCTTCACGCTGAACCTGCAAATCACGGAAAATGGGTAACAATCAGTGAGTGGACAACAGGCAGAATCGGAATCTATACAAATAAGGGTAAATTTGTAAAATACATTTACAATTTAACTACACCTACATTTACTTACTCTGTTGAACACAGACAAGAGATTCCAGGCGCATAAAACGCCCTATCCTTTCCGCAAGCCGATTGCGGAAAGGAATCTTTTAGGTTAAAAAATGAAAAAGCTTTTTTTTCTTTCTCTATTTATATCACTTTTGTCTGCAAGTTATCTCACAAACAAATCATGTAGCGAGTGCCATGAAAATATATATGAAGAGTATCAGACTTCATACCACTCAAAAACATATTTTAACGATGAGTTGCATAGAAAAGTGGCAAATCAAGCATCTAGTGAAGATAATTATGACTGCTCAACCTGTCATATGCCCTCCGCGATGGATCAAAAAATGTTCGCTTCAGGAGTTAAAAAACCAGATCAAACAAAACAGAGGCAAAAAGATGCTATCTCTTGCTTCTACTGTCACCAAATCGCATATGTTAAAAAGGCGCACCTTAAAAATAAAATTATCTTAACCAGACAAGTGGAGGGTTATAAACCAACCATATACGGCTCTTTAAATAACCCACAAGATAGCGACAAACATACAATGACACACAGTCCGATATATGACAAATATGCCTGTTCTGGTTGTCACTCACACAAAAGAAACAAGCATGATGTTCTTATATTTGACGCGATGGGCGACAAACAAGATAGCAAGGGTTGCATAAAATGTCATATGCCTTTAGTTGATGGCAAAATAGAAAAGATGGATAAAATGTCAAGACTCAAGCATCATGACCACAGTTTTGCAGGCATTCACGATGAAACTATGCGTCAAAAAGGGCTGGATATAAAGATAACAGTCCAGAAAAAATCTCTACATGTAGAGCTTCAAAATAAAACACCTCATCCTCTCATCATCCAAGTAGCAAGAGTGAAATATCTTGTCTTAAAGATAAAAAGAGGCGGCAAAATCATATGGAAAAATTATAAAAAATCTCCACTAGAAGACAAGCAAGGAACATTTGAAATCAACTTTTTAGGCAAAGACGGTAAGCCAGTCATCATCCCTGCTTTTGCATACAAAAGAGGTTTTGTAAATAATATAAAAGCAAAAGAGAGTAAAATCTTAAAGTATAATACGCCAGATTTAAAAAAAGGTGATATAATCATCGCTTCAATGTATGTAATATTGGCAAAACCTAGCTGTTGGAAATTGCTAAATTTAGAAGATTCCAGACTTAAAAAACCTATGCTTTTAAAAAGCATATCATATACCATAAAAGGAAACTAATGAAAAAAGCAGTATCTATTTTGATTCTTCTTTTGAGCTTGCTTGCAACGCAAACATTTGCAAAAAAATTGGACGGCAAACAACTTTTTCAAGAGTATTGCTGGGGATGTCATCACCAAACAGCCCAAGCTTTTGGTCCCTCTTTTAGAAACATAGCAAATAAAAGAGACAAAGCACAAATCATAGCGCAGATAGCTGATCCAAATGGAACATATAAAAGTTTAGGATACAAGATAAACTCTATGCCTGCTTTTGATGACTTAAACTCTCAAGAACTGGAAGCACTGGCTGATTATATATACAAATTTAAGGACAAAAAATGAAAAAAATTCTCATAGCGGTTATATTGGTTTTATTAAATATCTCAACACTTAGTGCAAGAGAGAAAATATTTGTAGTAGAGAGAGAAAATTCGGCTTTAGCAGTTATAAACCACAATCTCAAAACAAATGAGATCACAAATATGCACAACTTCAACCATGCCGTAGTCAAATTTAGAGACAATGACGGATATGTGATCACAAGAGATGGCTATGTTATAAAATTTGACCCTATAAAAGAGAAAAAACTAAAAGAGTATCGTACAAGCAAAAGTGCGATTGGTTTTATCATAGGTAAAAATTTTCTAGCGGTTGCAAATTATGACAATAAAACAGTAGAGATACTAGATAGAGATTTAAACCCTGTCCAAAGCATTAAGACCAAAAGTCGAAATGTAGGGATAAAGTTATATAAAAATTATCTCATCTTTGCCTGTATGGATTTGAACGAACTATGGGTTATGAAAAATGATGCTGTTGGCAAAAAAGTTCCACACTTCACTCTTTATAAAAAGATTAAAAACATAGGAAAAGTTCCTTTTGATGCCATGATAAACAAAAATCTATATGTAGTGGGACTATTTAACTCTCCAGATATCGGGGTGTTGGATCTAGATACCATGAAGTACAGAAAAGTTCCACTCGCACTTGGCAAAAAAGAGAGAATTTTAAAAGTCCCTCATTTTGGTTTTTGGAGTATATCTAAAGGTAAATTTTTTATCCCAGCAGTTGGAAATGAGAAAGTTTTTGTTTTTGACCATAAATTTAACTATATAAAGTCGATCAAAGTAGAAGGAAATCCCGTATTTACTGCGCTGAGTCCAGACAAAAAATGGCTAGCAGTCACATTTAGCGGTAAAAAATTTCCAATAGTTCAGATAATAGACACAAAAACTCTAAAAGTAGTCAGAAGATTCAAATTTAACGGATGGATTTTACACTTGAGATGGTCAAACCAATCAAAGCATCTCTACTTTAGCGTAAACACCGCAAATACAGTTGCTGCTTATAATGTCTCGGACAAAGATCCCAAAAAGTGGTGGAAACACTTTGAGTGGCCAGTTCCTAAGCCTTCAGGGATATTTTTATTTGATTATAAAGAGAAAAAATAGCAATGTTTAGACTCTCAAACCTCATAAAATCTGTAACAAACGAACAAAAAGAGCGTTCACTTGATGGAAATATCATCATCTGGAACTTTACAAACAGATGCAACCTTGCTTGCCATCACTGTTATAGCTATGCAAATCCAAATTCTGAAGATTTTTTGACAACAGAATTTATACTTGAGTCCATAAAAGAGCTTAAACTAGCTGGCATCAAATTTGTCATTTTTAGTGGCGGTGAACCGCTCATAAGAAAGGATATATTTAAAATCGCAGATGCTATGAGAGAAGCTGGGATTATCACATATCTCTCCACAAATGGTCTCTATGTAGATGAAAAAAATGTCGATAGAATTATCGAAACATTCAACTACATAGGCATAAGCATAGATGGCATAGAGGAAGTTCACGATAAATTTCGCGGACTCAAAGGGGCATACAAAAAGAGTCTCGAAGCGATTTCACTTATACAAAAACATGGCGGAAATGCCGGCATAAGATTTACAATCACAAACGAGACAAAAGAGAGTTTTTATAGTATATTTGAGTTAGCAGAAAAGATTGGCGTGGACAAG
>JALSKH010000049.1 GCA_026988975.1 Campylobacteraceae bacterium | reverse complement strand
CCTGACTTGATGAAAGATTTGTTTGAGTGGCTTAAAAATAGTGATGAACATATACTTATAAAGTCCTGTGTATTTCACTATGAATTTGAATTTATACACCCATTTTCTGATGGAAATGGTCGTATAGGACGACTTTGGCAAAGTGTTATTTTGTATCATTGGAGAGATGTGTTTAGTGCAATTCCAACTGAAAGTATTATTAGAGATAATCAAGAACGATATTATGAAGTGCTTGAGGAAGCAGGTAGTTTAGGAGAAAGTACACCATTTATAGAATTTATGCTTGAAGTTATTTTGAAAAGTATTAAAAGTTCGGTAAAGAATTCGGTAAAAAGTTCGGTAAACACAGAAGATAAAATCTTGGAGTATCTAAAACAAAATCCAAAAATCACCATAAAAGAGTTAGCCCAACTTTTAAATCTAACCACTAGAGCTATTGAGAAACAAATAGCAAGTTTAAAAAATAATAACAAACTTATTCGAGTAGGTAGTGCCAGAAAAGGACACTGGGAAATAAAGGAATAAAATGCCAAATTTAGTAAAAGTAGAGTATGAACAAACAGGAGAAAGTAAATCAACCAATGAATTTGGTATGCGAGATATGCAAGAAAAAGCTTATGAGCAAAGAGATGCTCAGTACCTACTTTTAAAAGCTCCTCCAGCTTCTGGAAAATCAAGAGCATTGATGTTTATAGCACTTGATAAGCTCACAAATCAAGGTGTCAAAAAGGTCATTGTGGCTGTACCTGAGAGGGCTATTGGTGGTTCATTTGGTACTACTGATTTAAAAAGCCATGGCTTTTATGAAAATTGGGATCCAAAAGAAAAATACAATCTTTGCACAACAGCAGATAGTAAAAGTAAGGTTCAAGCTTTTAAAGAGTTTTTAGATAGTGATGAAAAGATTTTAATCTGTACACATGCGACACTTAGATTTTCCTTTGACCAACTGAGTGAGTCAAAATTTAACAATACTCTTTTAGCAATAGATGAGTTTCATCATGTATCGGCAGATGGGGAGAATAGACTTGGTGAAGTCTTACGAAATCTCATAGAAAAATCATCTGTTCATATAGTGGCGATGACTGGTTCATACTTTAGAGGAGATAGTGTTCCTGTACTACTGCCTGAAGATGAAGCAAAGTTTACTAAAGTTACTTACAACTACTATGAACAGTTAAATGGTTATGAGTATCTAAAATCACTTGGGATTGGGTATCACTTTTATCAA
>JALSKH010000048.1 GCA_026988975.1 Campylobacteraceae bacterium | reverse complement strand
GCAAAAGCTTTAGTGAATAGTAAAAATATAAAAACTCTCGCCAAAGGCGTAGCTTTAGTGAAAAGTGAAAATGTAAATACTCTTTGCAAGGCAAAAGCTTTAGTGAGAGGAATTTTTGAGAGGCTTCGCCTCTAAAAAAGGAGAAATTAAGATGAAAAAAATAGAGACAATAATCAAGCCATTTAAACTTGAAGATGTAAAAGATGCTTTAACGGCTCTTGATATAACAGGTATGACTGTATCTGAAGTTAAAGGATACGGAAGACAGCAGGGTCACTCAGAGTTATATAGAGGGGCAGAATATGTAGTAGACTTTTTACCAAAGATAAAGATAGAAATCGTAGTAAAAGAGTCTATGGTTGACGATGTTATAGAGGCGATTGCTACAAATGCAAAAACAGGAAAAATCGGAGATGGAAAAATCTTCGTTTACGATGTAGAAAAAAGTGTCAGAATCAGAACCGGAGAGACTGACGAAGAAGCAGTATAACTTTTCAAAGGGGCTAATTAATTAGTCCCTTTTGCTACACCTATTTATCTTCTTGTTTTCAAGTACCCAACCAAGAGAAACACCAACTAATAGCGAAACGCAACGGTGCGAGTACAAGGCAGATTTTCGCAGGACTACCCGTAGGTAATTCAAGAAAACTAACGCAGTAATCGTGCCGTTATCTTTTCGTCCGTAGGAAAGCTCAAAAAGAGCACATCTGACTTCGTTAAAAACTTTTGATGTACAATAAGTACACCTACAAGTTTTTGCCTTGCATATGCACTCTTTTTGAACTTCTATTAGTTGGTGTTTCTCTTGGTTGGGTACTTAATCATCACAAAAATATCTTTAAAAATCAAAATCAAACAGTAAATCCAAAGTCCATCAAGAATAAAACTACTTTCTATCGCATCACGATAAAGAAATGGATAACCTAAGACATATGGCCACTTAAGAAAGTAGAAAAACAGTATCCCAACTCCATAGAGTTCTTTTAAAGCTCTTTTAATTGCAATGTCCTAAAAGATATGACAAGGTTAAAACAGAGTTCGCTCAACATAAAAAGATCCCACATTTCAACAATTTTCAAGAACTCATCTCCAACTTTCAGTGAGAGAAAATCGATAGAGATATTTACGCCATATCGACTATTTGGCGGTGAAATCTCTGGTAAAGACGCGCTATACTGAAAGTTAAGCTTAACATTTTCGTTTCGTCTCATCCTTCGTATTCGTTTAAGCGTCCCAGCGAAATCTTTTTCGTTAAGTCTGATTTCAGCGTGAGTATTGTGAGATAGTACATTTCTTACAAAAGAGAGTATATCATAAAAATTTTCATACTGCTCCCCTACTCTTTGCTCGATGTACTCTTTGAAACTATTTTCCAGTCTCAAAGCTTCAACCATCGCCATGCAAATTCCCCTAAAAGAGTTAAATTCAACAAAATACTCAAACAACGATAGTTCATCTTTTTTATATTTTCTTGCATTTTTTAAAAGCTCATAAGTTATATCTGCATTAAAATAGTAGGCATTTTGACTATCAAATTTTTTTACGACAAACATACTTCGATCAGTTAAATCTTCTGTTTTTGAAAGCATTCCCAAAAACTCACCCATATTTAAAAAATAGAAATTTTGTTCAACCAAAAGCAGTGTGTCATCAAGCAGAATTTTTTCGTCTATCATTTGATTATATTTACCTTTAGCTCTTGATACACAGCGCCATCACCCTCCTCGCTAACAAGTGACGGAGTCAGCATATTTGATTTTTTGCCACCTGAATACAGAGCCAAGCAATCAGAACGCAAACTTTCATCCACTCTAACCTCGTACGAACATTCATATTTCCTATAGCCAAGTTTAATTATCTCTCCATCTTTAAAACCTAAAGAGGGAGGAACCCTTAAAAAATCATCTGTATAAAATTGAGAATTTAGCGACCTATTTTGTTTTACTGCGAGCAGATAAAAATCGCCCTCTTCCTCATCAAAATCATCATCATATTCATCAAAAAAGATAAACTTCTCATCTTCTGTATAAAATTTTTCGCTATATGGTGAATTTTCGAGAAATTTGGAAACCAATAAGCCATCTTTTTTCATACAATTATCGCCTAAAACTTCGTCTACATACTCTTTTTCACTGCTAATTTCAGCAAATTTGAACTCTCTCATCAAATATGCACATAATCCATATTCGCTAATACCGATATCAGAGTCGATGAGTTTAGGCATAAAGCCTATATACTCGTGTCCATAAGAGAGTTTTAAATCCTCTTTTTCCAAAAATGTTTTAGCTGGTATTATTAAATCCGCCATTTTAGATGTTTCGTTTTCAAACAATCCAAAATATACCACAAATTTTGACTTCTCTAGCCCCTCTTTTACTTTTTGAGTACAAGGGAGCTGAGTCATAGGATTTCCACCCTGTATGAAACTGATATCAAAATCACCAAAATCAACTGTTGGCATAGGGACTCTTTTTTTGCTATTACTTGAAAAAGGTTTTCCAAAACCATAACCACTATCGTCTATAAAACCTACACCACAACCATCTTTTCCAAACAATCCCAAAAGAGCCGCAAAAGAGTCTATTGCTCGCAGAACGCTGTGCCCATGAGTATATTTTTGCACACCGATGCCCACTAAAATTGATACTTTTTTACCTTCTATCATAGAGAGTATATTTCCTATAGTTTTTAAATCAACTCCAGATTTGTCTATAAACTCAACTATAGGTATCCCGTTTATCTCATCTAAAAAATAGTCAAAATTTTCACATCTATTTTCTATAAATTCTGCATCTTCCATCTGCTCCATATAAGCAAGGCGACTCAAAAACATAGCGAGGTAGATATCTGCTCTTGGTTTTATCTGTACATGTAGATCTGCTTTTTTTGCGATATCGGTAACTCGTGGATCTATGACGATTAGTTTTTTGCCCTTTAAAGCAGGCAACATATGCGAGTTTGTAATGCTAATGTTTCTACCCCAAACTATCACAACTTCACTATCTTTTACAACATTTGGTGAAAGTGCAAGAGCTGCACCTCTACCCTCTTCTATGCCGTAAATTCCTGCCTCTTCACAAAGCCCACCTTTGGTAAGCGTAGCTCCGTATTTATCAAAAAAGAGTCTTGGGACACTCTGCATTGAGCCTAGATTTCCACTGCCTTTATAGTATATGATTTTTGATGGTTCAGTAATTTCTATTTTATTTCTCAATACTTCAAGAGCTTCATCTAGTTCAATCTCTTTGCCTTGATATATCGGTTTTTCAATTCTTTTAATTTTATGGAAATTATTTAGATGATGGCATAAATAACCTTGTGTGATTGGATGATTTTTATCTCCTTTTAAGCGACCATCTTCTCCTAAAATCACACTACAACTATCAAAACAATCTAACGGACAAGTGGTACGCTTCACCTATTTAGCCTTAAATTCTATCTTCACGAGTTTTGAGAAAACATTTGGAGCGGGTATTAAAATCTCAGCTTTATAGGAAGATATATTTTGAGTATCTGCACTTTTCCATAACTTGTTGACTCTATAATTTGTTTTTTTACCATCCATATAAATCACACCACTTTTTGCAAGATCATAATCTTCCTTAGAGACAAAAATAGTAAGTTTTGCCATCGATATATCATAAGCGTCAACAAGTGGGGAGCCCATACCTGCAAAATCACCTTTTTGAAGATAAATCTTATATATCAAGTAACCCTTTGGAACTCTTATGCTCTTTTTGTTAATTGTATCTTTTAAAACTGATATCTTATATCTTTGTGCATTTAACTGACTCTTTAGGTTTTCCAAGTTATTCATCAAAGAGAGTGCTTGATTTTGTGCATTTACACTATTTATGAGGGTGTTATCTTTTTCTACTCTGCTTTTTGTTCTTAGATTTTTGATTTTATCATAGTTTTGTTCTCTTATCTTAGCAACTTTTTGTGCATTTTTAAGATTTTTTTCGGTTAATCTAACCATCTTTTCCAATATATCAAGCTGTTCAATAGAACTTTTTAAATCTTTTTTATTTAAAATATCATCCAAATGGAGTATAACTTTTCCGCTAGAAAGCCTACCCTCTTGCTCTTGAAGGGTACTTAAAACTTTTCCACTAACAGCCGACTTTATACTATACTTTTGCAAAGGCTCAACTTTAGCAAAGTATACAGTTGCATTTAAACTAACAAAAACAAAAATCACCGACAACAAAAATCTCATAAAAATTCCTTTAGATACTTATTTTCGTGATTATACTAAAATATACCTAAACTCTTCACTAAAAAGAAGTTTAGGTATGAGATTTTTACTTAGCTATGCAGTTTTGACCACATGTAATTTTAATCAAAACATTTTTACCTTTGAAGTTCGGGGCTTCTAATACCACTCTTTTACCATCGTTTGGATTTAAGCTTACTCTTTGGGTGTCTGGATAAGCCGAAATCTTAACTCCCCTATCATCTGTCCATTCTGAACTAAGAAGAAGATTGTATGTATAGTCAGAAATATTATTTACTATAAGCTGAACCTCTCTTTTGCTTTGAGCATATATAAGTCTAGCATCTGAAATCTCTATGCCTTCTCTTATCTTTGAATTTGCTATAAAAACTGTGATACCTTTTGGATATATACTCTGGTGAACACTTGAAATTCTACTTTGTGGTTGTGTTGGAGCACAAGCTTCAAAAACTATGCCTATCACAATCACCAATACAAAACTAAATATTTTTTTCATTTCTAACCTTTTTTAAAATTTTACGACGATTATGTTGTCGCCTTTATCTTCTATTTGAATTTTATAGCCTAATTTTTTAGCTCTATCATACAAATCAAATGTTAAATCATCTGGATCTATCTCACTATTTGTACCAAAATTATAGACTTGTTCAAAATCACTGCTCTCTTTTGAATTTCTTCTTGCTCTTGCACCCAAATTCTTTACAACGCTCTTGATCATCTTAATTTTATCTCTATTTTTTGAGTCATAAGTAACTCCGTTTAGTATGATTGTGTATAAAAATTCATACTTTTTAACTTTTGCCATTTTTTTAATTCTGGATTTTTTCCTTAAACTCTTAAGGATATTGTTTACGATCTCTCTAGTTGCAACATCTGCCGCTTTTTTATATAATCTAAACTTTAGTTGATCTATGTTTTCTCCAAAACTTTCAACATCTTTTGATCGGATTGCATTATCGACTCTACCTGTTTTGGTATTTATCATACTCATTCTATATATCAATGAGCCCGTTGTATTGTTGTAGCTATCTTTTCCCAATGTGCTAAACTTTAGTTTTGTAAGCTTAAAAAGATAATTTACACTCTTGTTTTCCTTGCACTCTTTAAGTTTTTTATTTATCGCTCTAACTGCACTTTTAAAAGCTGGACCTTTTCTTTTGTATTTGATATATTTTTCTCTGAGATCTTCACATTTGTTGCCTTTTACACCGACTTGTGTTCCCTTTTTTTCAACCCTTAGAGAGTTACCACTATCATTTATACTGCTTTGTAAATTAGTTATAAAATCTCTACTAAGGTCACTGTTTACTTCATCTATAAGAACAATATCTAAACTTTGGACACCATTTCTTCCCATGGTTGTGGTGCTATTTGACTTTTCAGAGACTATTGCTCTAATTTGGTCCAAATTTAGATTTGATACGACAAGACACTCGTATCCATCTTGTTTGAGATTGTTGCATTTATATCTAGGATTTCTAAAGTAGGTTTCCCTAAAATTTAAAAAATCTTTTCTAAAATCAGATTTAAATGAATCTTTGACATTTCCTACATAGCTACTTGCGCCTAAAATCTTATCTAGTGCCTGTTCAAATATCACCCAATAAGCATTTTGTATAGCCTCTTGCTTCGTTGGTGCTTGCTCAACTGCCCTTACTTTGATCATATTTGCATTTAGACTCAAGACAAATAGAGCCATTATGATTAATTTCAACATATTTCCTCCTGTTATTGTTCACAAAATTCTTGATATTTAAAATCCAGATGTTTTTTTCTCTGTTCTACTATATCAAGGATGAGTTTTTTTAATTTTGGTGTCATATTTTCTATCGATTTTCTAATCGTTTTAGTAATTTTATTTTTCTGTACAGAAATCAAACTATTTGCAATAGTATATCCAAAGCTCGCCTGTCCAACCACTACTCTTTTCTTTTTTATGAGATTTGTCGGCAAACTCATACCATCAACACTCTTTTTGTGACGCAGTGGTAGCACAACTCTTGATGCAACAGAAGATTTTATATATTTTCCACTGTTTACATCACCTTTTTTTACCAATTTATCATAAAGCTCACTGATTATCGCGTCCACAGCATAGCCATCTACATATATAACTGAGCCTTTGTTGTATATGCTAGAGCATACTTTTTTTAATTTTCGTATGATAATTTTAGAATTACCATCAGAATCACTATTTACAGAGACACTATTGATCCGTTTTAAATAATCTTTCCAATTCTTAAATATGATTTGATTAAGTGTGTCAGGATAGAGCAACACAACATCATCGAGTCTCTTATCGGCTCTTATACTCTTAATCAACTCTTCTTGCAACATCATCAAAAGCTGCTCTTTTGCTACGCTTTGATTTGCAAAAAGCTTAGACATTAACTCTTTTGATCTTTTACCGATAACAATCTTGTTGATTGAAAAATATATATCATCACTGGTGAAACTATCAACTTTTTTAGAGTTTTTATCAGCTATAATAGCCCGTATCAAATCCCCCAAAGCTTGCTTATAAAAAGCTGTATAACCTTCTTGTAGTTTTTTTTGTTTATTGTCTGTTGGCTGTATGCCTAAAACTCCCGTAGTCGTTATGCCATTTGTATATCTGACTTCAAAATCACTATTTACTCCTGCACGATTTGCCTCTTCGCCAACTTCAGCAAAGGTTAAATTTAGAGTTATATAGACCAGTTTTTGTCCGCTAGCTAGCGTGATAGAGTTTTGAAATGTATTTATATTGAAAAAGCCAATCTTTTTATCTGCCGCATCATCCGAATTTAAAACAATTTTTTTATAATTTTTATCAAATTTATCTTTCAATACAAGGTTAAACTTTTGAGAACTAAGAAGATCTTTAAAATCACTTTTCAATAACTTTTCAGTATATTTGCTCAATCCCCACCTGTCATTTTTTGCAGATAACAGATGAGGAGTGACCAAGTTTTTAATCAACTCTTGATTGTTTTCATTATATGTACCAATAAAAAGAGTTGGCAAGGCAGTTGCCATAATTTTACTGCAAAGTAAAATTATAAAGATAAGTATAGATTTACTTAACAATTTATATTAAGAATCCATCTCATCTAATTCTGCTGCAGCATCAGCTGCAACCTTTTTATCTGCTTTTATAGCTTTTTTAGCAGCTATCTTAGCTATCTTTTTATCAACTTTACCATTATACATTGGGCTTGTAGCCAAAGAGGTTAGAGACGGTAAAACTTTAACTGTTGTAGTAAGTTGAGATGCAATTGTTTTGATAGCACTTACATGTTGAAGTCCCCAAACCATATTGTCTTTTGCAAACTCCAATATCTCTTTATCCCATCCAAGAACCATATACCCAGTTATCGGTGTAGCGATTGCAAGTTTACCCATAGCTGCACTATATTTTTTCTTATCTTTAACTTTAGCATTTTTAATTAGAGCCAATAGTTTTGAATTGTCCTCTACTACGCTCTCTTTGTATTCTGCTTCACTAAGTGATTTTTTCTTTTGTGCTATCTCTTCTTGAAGAGTTTGTATAGCTTTTGTCTGTTTTACTGAAGCTAAAATATCTCTATTTGCCTCGTCAATATTATCTTGAAAAGTGCCTGATATCTTTTCTAAATATTTCAATCTTGCATCAGCCTCGCAAGTGTTTTGCATTGGTGTAGGTAATTTTAAACCCTTTACTCCAACAGCTTTTTCAAGTGCACTCTCTACTGCGATAGAGAGCAACTTCTTTGTTGCCATCTGCAAAAGGCTTGTGCTGCCTCCCGCATTTCTACCTATACATCTACTTTTTGTTCCTGAATTTGAACTATGAGTTGCAGATGCACCACTTCCTGAAACAGCTCCAACAAGACTACTAAGTCCGAAAGCATTTAACATAATCGCACTTGAAACAACCAACACAACCTTTTTATACATTTTTATCCTTTTTATGTCACAGATTTATTTAACGAATAAAATGATACAATATTAAACTTAAGATTGACCTTACAAACTAAACTCAACACTTATATTGGTTTAGTTTATAATATTAATCAAATTTTAAAGGATGGTAAATGGGTAAAAAATTTCTCATAAGTGCATTAATAGCGGGACTATTAGGTACAACAGTTTTGTCGGCGGCAACAAAAATAGATCAGCAAGATATAAATAGTATCAACAAATATGCACAGGATAGCAATCCTGTAGATATTGATGATCAGATCGAGGAAGATATACAACAGTATGCACAAAAAAATCATTTTGAATTTGGGCTGGATGAAAAAAGAGGTAAATACTTCATATATGCTATTGAGTCTGTTGCACTCAAACCAACCGACCCTGACTTTGTAAAGAGTCTTTCGGTTGGTTATGAAAAAGCATTTTTTTCAGCACAAGAGCAGTTTGTCATGGATATATTTGGAAGAGAAGCATCTCAAAAAGAGTCACAACTATTTTCTGACAATTCAACAGATGCGAGAGAATTTGCCAGTGACAAAAAAGCTCAAGGCGCTACAGCAAAAATAGGTAGAATCTTTAGCAAAATGTTAACGCTAACAGAAAAATCTTTAGATAAAGCTCTTCTTAAACTCGGAGTTCAACCTGATGAAATTTCTAAACTAAACAAAAAAGAGAAAAAGACACTATTTAAAAATCAATTTATCGCTCAAACCATGAAAGTAGCTTATGGCAGTGTTTCAGGTTTTATACCAATAAAGACATTTGTTGGCAAAGATGAGCAAGGTCAATATTGTGTTGGTGTTATAGCTATGAGAAGCCCTAAAACATCACAAGTGGCAAAAGACATATCTATGCAAAGAGAGAGCATGATAGAGGGCAGAGGTAAAGATATAAAAAACATAGTCCCATCAGATAAAAAACTACTTCTAAACGAATTTGGTTTGAGATTGGTTTTTGATGCTAGCGGAAGGCCAGCTTTACTAGCCTACGGACAGTGGGGATTTAACGCAAAAGGCTTGGGCTCCTACATGAAATCTCAGGCAAAAAATAGTGCAAAAAGCATGGCGCAAGATATGGCTGATTCTATGATTTCTGATTTTGTCAATGGTTATTTACAAGCTAACTCCACCACAAAAAGAGGAGAAGTTGTACAAAAAGTTCTAGAAAGAGAGGGTGGAGTAGATGGTGTTGTAACCGATAAAACCATCAAAACATTGATAGATAAGATAAACAAAAATGCAAAAATAACATCTTCTATGAAATTAGCCGGAGTATCGACAGTTAGGCGATGGTCAACTAAAAATAAATATGGGCTATATGTAGCAGGCGTAGTTAGAAAATGGACATTTGGTGGTTTAAGTGCAGCAAAATCAGTTCAAAGTGGAAGAGCTATGAAAGCAAAAGCAAAGCATGAGAAAAAAAGCTACACTAGAGATGTCCAAGGCAGTCAAGAATATAACACTGTAAATGATTTCTAATATGGAGAAAAAAATGATAAGATTTTTATTTTTAATACTCTCTTTTTGCTTAATACTGGCAGCAGGAGAAGGAACAAGAGTTGTAAAAACATTGCAAGTGAGTGGATATGGCGCTACTAAAAACAGCGCTATTCAAAATGCTCTCATAGAGGCCGTTAAGCAGAAAAACGGAGCATATATCCAATCTGTCAAAGGTGTATTTAGCTCCTATTCTCAAAATTCGCTCTCAGTTGGAGATAAAAACATTAATGCAACAAGCATAAATGATAAAATGGTACAACAGATAAAGATAGCTACGCACGGATTTATAGATAATTATCAGATAGATGATATCATCAAGCATGATTCAGATTATGAAGCAGTTATTAGTGTGCATACAGTGGAGTATAGAGCTCCGGGAAATAGTGCAAATATGAGAAGAAAGATTGTTATCGTTCCATCATATACGGAGAATCTGGCTTTTGATATATTGGGAAGATTAAAAAGCGATATGAGTGTTAGCTATAATCTTACACAAGAGATGACAAATTCATTAACTCAGACAAGGAAATTTGCTGTTTTAGATAGAAGCAATAAAAGTGCATATGCAAATGAGACAAAATTTATACTCTCACCAAATGCTGGAAAAGATGAAATCTTAAAGCTAGGTCAAGCTTTGGGAACAGATTATCTTGTTGTTTCAACCATCAAAGAGTTTAAAATCACAGACAAAAAGGTAATGATCAAATCGATTGGCAAAACTATAGATCATATAGAAGCATATGCTAGAGTAAATTATCAAATATTGACAATGTCAACAAGACAGATAAAGTGGTCAAATACTATTGATTTTAACTTCCAGCCAAAAGGTAAAAATAGGCAGCAAATCTTTTATGGCGTATTGAAAAAAATCAGTGCAAGTCTGACCAAAGATGTCATAGACAATATATATCCATTGAGAATTTCACAGATTTCTACAAATGGAGATGCAATCATAGCTCAATCCACAAAATTAGGCACTATCTACAATGTATATGCCTTGGGTGATAAACTTTTTGACCCATACACAAAAGAATTTTTGGGATATGACGAAGTGCTAACAGGCAAGATAAAAATAGTCAGATCTCTTGCTAAAGTCTCTTACGGAGAGGTTATAGAGGGTCATATACAAAGAAATAGCATCTGCAGAAAAGCCAAAAATAGCTCTTTAAGAGATGATAGAAAAACTGAAAAATCACCCCAAAGAGAGTTTGGAAAAGTCAACAATAACAAAAAATATATAGCTATCAAACCTCTTGTCATAAGCAGCACAATCAGCAAATACAAAGATAGATATCTAAAAAATGCAAATATCGTCACAAAAATAAAAAATCTTGTCAGTAAATCAAAAAAGTACAGAGTCCTCACGAGAGATAAAAATCAAGCAGAGGCATTGATGGACGAAAACGAGTTTGCCAAAAGTGATCTCAGCGACAATATGAATAGTAGCGATATGAAATTTTCAAATGTTGATTATCAATTATTGCCAAAAGTTACAGAATTTAAACTGTATACTACATCCAAAAAGATTGAAGATATAGATGCGTATAGCAATAGAGACTATGTGAAACTAGAGTTAAATATAGTTGTAGTCAATAGAAAGGGTGAAGTAATTTTTGAGTCCACAAAAGCTGATACATACTCAAAAAGTTGGAGTAGCGAGAGGAAATTAAAGAGAACAAGACCTACATATGCGAGCATAGATAGATTGGCAAACAAACTCGTATCTTCTGTGTTATACGACCTTTTAAACAAAAAAGCCCAAGTGATGAATCAAAAATTTATCACTGTTGTAGAGGTAGATAAAAAAAGTATCTATCTTGATTTAGGAGATAACAAAAATATACAAGAGGGGGATATTTTCCCTGTTTATAAGGAACCAAAAGTCAAAACTATAAAAAGGACAGGCAAAACTAGACTCAGTTATGGTGACAGAATTGCAACTGTAAGGATAAATGGCATTTATGATGATGGCGCAGAAGCCGTTGTGATAAAAGGCAAAATATCAAATATCAAAGAAGGCTATGTCTTAAGAGTAAGAAAAAGAAGATAGCTTTTAGTATGTAAGGTGAGTAAATATCACCTTACATATCTTATGAATACTCTTTGTGTATCTATGGTTTTATCTATATGTGTCTCTTTGCAAATTCTTTGCGTGAGATAGCTTGCCAATTTAGGTGCAAGCACGAATCCTCTTGCTCCTAGCCCTGCGCAGATATATAGATTTTTGTGAAAAAGATACTTTTCTCTTGGCACTAATGTACCCTTTTTTATATATGGATATTTTTTTAGCGTCTCTTTTGCGTCTATCACCTCTCCCGTGACAGGGAAAAAATCTTGAGTTGAATTTCTAGCTCCAAAGTATATATTTTTTACACTGAACTCTTTAAAGTCTATATAAGATTTTGCTTTTTCTAGCATCTCATCTATCTCTTTTGTATAATCTTTTGACTTATCATACTTATAGTTTGGTATATGAGTAGCTCCTACATGTACTATTCCATCTCTACTAGCGCTGATAGAGCACTCCTTGTGTAGATGAAACGGCACAATCGTAGAAGTCTCTATATCAACCCTGTGCCCAAATATATTTTTCAATCCACAATAGGATATCTGCTCAAAATCCTCACTCGCCCCAGCGCATATGATAACGCCTTTTGCCTCTATATCGCCTATATTGTAAACACCGTCAACCATCTCTAAATGCTCTACATGTAGAGGCTTAAGCAGATCTATATCTTTAATCATCTGGCTTATGACACCACTAGCATCTATGACTGCTCCATTGCTAAAGAAATATCCACCAAATTTACAAGAGTTTTGATTTAAAATATCAATCTCGCTAGAGTTTAAGTATCTAAAATCTTTTGGCATAAAATCTTCTAAATCTCTACATTTTTTGATTTCATCTTCGCTTCTTAAAATCCTCAAAATTCCCTTTTCATCTAAAAACTCTGGGAAGTTTTCTCTGTAAAATTTTATAGCATATGAAAATGAGTCATTTATAAATGAAGTGTATCTGCTTTTGGAGCAAATCTTGGGAGATAAAAATGCTCCTGCGGCTCCACTTCCACCTGAAGCTATATCGTCTTTTTCTATGACGACAACATTTTTGCCAGATTTTTTTAGAAAATAAGCCACACAGGCACCGCTGATACCGGCACCTATGATGGCGTAGTCATACAGTGATCTCTTTGATATCTGCAATCTTTTTAAACTCCTGGTATATTGATGCTACTAGATTCACTCTGTTTGTTTTTATCTTGTTATCATCAACATTTACCATGACATTATCAAAAAAGTTATCTATATAAGGTTTTAGCGCAAAAAGAGCATCAAGCTTCTGCTCATAAGTCTCAAACGAAGTCGCCTGAACCTTCTTGAAAGCTTTATAAAGTGCTTTTTCATCCTCTACATGTAGGGCTATTTCATCGATAGTAGCGTCTGTTGTGTCTGCATTTTTGATGATATTTGCAACTCTTTTAAATGTCGAGAAACTCTCCTTGAAACCATCGCTATTGACAATCTTATCTAAAGCTACAATCTTCTTAGAAAGCTTCACTATATCTCTCTCACCGCTGCTTATGACTGCCTTAACAACAGAAGGATTGACATCAAAAAACTGATAAATTCTCTCTATAAAAAATTGCTTCAATACCTGCAAATCAAAACTTTTATAGCCCCGAGAGAGATCCTCTAAAGTTCTATCTATATCAAAATCCAAATCATACTCTAGAACTATCTTGATGATTCCATTGACTGCTCGTCTCAGTGCAAATGGGTCTTTTGTGCCTGTTGGAACTCTTCCTATGCTAAATAGCGCCATCAAAGAGTCAATCTTGCCACTAAGGGCAACGATGGAGCTAAACAGAGTGCTTGGAAGCTCACTCTCTTCACTGTTTGGAAGGTACTGCTCTTTTAGAGATAGACAAACCAATGGATCCTCTTTTGCAGCCTTTGCATAGTAATAACCCATAAGTCCTTGAAGTTCGGTAAATTCATATACCATTTCGCTAAGCAAATCTGCTTTTGAAAAGAGAATTGAACGATGCAAGAGATCCAAAAGTTTTTTATCAGGGTTTTCCTTCTCTAATCTATCGCGATATTTTTCATAAAGATAATCTCCGATACTCTTCTCTCTCATCTCTTTATCAAAAACAGAGCCCAACCCATCCAAAAAGAGTATATCTTTTAAACCAGAAAAATCCAATCCATTTTTCAAATCATTTTTATAGAAAAAGAGTGCATCACTGAGTCTAGCACGCAAAACTTTCTCATTTCCGCTCACAATCAAACCGTAATCATCACAAATGGCGTTTGAAACGACAATAAATCTATTTGTCAATTTTCCCTCTTTAAAAACAGGAAAATATCTCTGATGCTCTTTCATGGATGTCATAACAACTTCAGGAGGAACACTCAAAAACTCTTCGTCAAAACTGCCTATCAAAGCCTTGGGATGCTCTGTGATAGCAACTACTTCTGCAAGCAAATCTTCATCTATCTCTATCTCTACACTCTCTTTTTTCTCTATAATTTTAAAATCATCTAGTATCTTGTTTTTTCTCTCATCATCAAAAAGTGTTATACCATTATCTTTTATCTTTGCAAAATATTCACTCGCAAGTTTTATAGAAAATGGCTCGTACGAGATATGTCTGTGGGGGTAGAAGAAATTTGATGATTTTACTCCAAATGACTCAAACTCTACAATCTCATCACCTAAAAGTGCCAAAATAGAGCGAATTGGTCTTATGAAACTCTGCTCATTGTAGCCCCATCTCATCGACTTTCCAAAGCTTAAATCTTTCAAAAATTCATCTACAATCTGACCTATAACTTCACTCGAGTCATTGCCACTTGAGGTTTTTTTGTAGTATAAAACCTCTTTTCCGCCTTTGGTAGAAGTTTGAAGCTCACGGATGTCAACACCACACTTTTTTGCAAAACCGAGAGCCGCTTTTGTAGGAGCACCATCTTTATAGGCAATACTCAAAGGTGCGCCATAAAACTCTTCAACTTTATCTGCTTGTTTAAGTGGAAATTCTCTATGCCAAAAAACAAGTCTCCTAGGAGTATAATAAAACTCAAATTCACAAAGAAGTGAATATTTTTCTAAAACTTTGGTATATTTTTTTTCGATATTTTTTTGTTCTTTTAGAAATGGTATGGCAGGAAGTTCCTCAACACCAATCTCGATAAGTAATGGTTTGCTCATATAAAGACCTTGATTATGATAATTTTAAGGAGTTCATTTTATCTAAAATCAGCTTTTATTTATCTTTTTCTTGATTTGCTTCTCGCTCTTCTCTTCTTCTCTCCATCTGCTTAAAAAAGCCTATCATCATCCAAATCATAAACAGAACAAATGCACCCATCATTATATAATCTAGCATACTATTTTTCCTTCAAAATTTTACAGAGTCTTATCTCCATATTTCTATGGTATTTGCCTATTTTTTTGACCAAGATGTCATACTTCTTGCCTTTTTCAAATTTATTATCAGGAAGATATATCTTTATCGTATCTTTTCCATCAGCGATAGTCACACCGTATCTATCAACTCTGATGGCTTCAACATTTTTTAGGATAACTGGCATCAGGTCATTGAACATATTTTTCAGATAACTGATTGTGACGATATCCGGTTCTTTTCTGCTGAATGGTTTTGTTTGAATTGTTGCATAAATCGGTAAATGATCAGAGTAACCTTTGCCAACATGAATACCTTTTTTAGTTAATTTCCATCTTTTGGGGTAGCCATACTTATCTAGTAGGTATTTAGCTCTAAAAACTCCAAATGAGTTTGTCTTATACTCTATGTTTTTGCCATCAAAAAGAGTTTTTGGCATTATGATATGATCAATCGCATTTTTCAATCTTCCATAAACATGCGTATATCTTATAGTAGGCACTGCTTCATACCACAAATCGTAAAGCGGCTTATCAAAATTTCCAACTTTAAGTATATCTCTTAGGCTCTTTCCCCAGCCACTCTTATTTACTCTAAGTGGAGTATTGAGATCGCCCATGATGACAAACTCTTTTTTGCCAATCAACTCTGATTTTAATTTCTTAGCATAGGCTGCTCTAGCTTTAAATCCATGTTTATTTGCAGGCCAGTGATTGATATAAAGTGTGATTTTGTGTCCATCTAAAAAATACACCAAAGCATGAATATCTCTGGAGTAACCATCAACTTTTATGGAGTATTTTTTTGCGATTTTATATCTTGAAAAAACGACACTATCTATGTAGTCGCTATTTTTTTTGAAAAAAGTATAGATATATGGGTATTTGTTCTTGCCTAACGCTCTGTTTAAAGCTCTTGCTGCATTTAGATTTTCTATCTCTTGGAGTGCAATTATGTCGGCATCTATGCCGTTTACAACTTTTGATATATGTTTTAATTTAATGTTAAAGTTTTTCTTATTCCATTTCGCTTTTGTGTTTGGTATATACTCCTTGTATTCGCTACCGTTATTGACTAAATCAAAAAGATTTTGTACATTATATGTTGCTATTTTAAAATCTTTCGCGATCAGTGAAGAAAAAACCAAAAAAACCAATATCAAATATCTCATAAACCCTGCTCCATATTTTTTACCATTGCTACTGCTGAGCTAAATGCCCATTGAAAATTATATCCACCTAGCTCGCCTGTCACATCAAGCACTTCGCCTATGAAATATAAATTCTTTTGCATTATACTCTCAAAACTTAAATGACTTATCTCACTACAATCGACTCCGCCCCTCGTAACTTCAGCCTTACTAAAACCAAAATTACCAGCAGGTGAAAATTCGTAATGATTCAACTCTTCAAGTTTTTTTAACTCATTATCTTTAAGCTTATATACTCCCATATCGTCCAAACTGATAGAACTTAAATACTCTTTTGTAAATCTTTTAGGAAATGGCAAAACAGAGCTTATTTGCTTCTTTGTTTTATTGCGCAGCAAGGTTGATATTTTAATTTTTGGAGAAAAATCTATCCAAATAGAGCCTTTTTTCCAATACAAAGATGCCGATAGTACGCTTGGTCCACTTATACCTCTATGAGCAAAGAGCATATC
Source organism: Campylobacteraceae bacterium (assembly GCA_026988975.1). GTDB lineage: Bacteria > Campylobacterota > Campylobacteria > Campylobacterales > Sulfurospirillaceae > JAADIZ01. Next base: position 107,294 of record JALSKH010000048.1, on the reverse strand, counting down.
CTCTTCAAAAATTTTACCCTCTACATGTAGCGCCACTTTTAGCGAAATACCACTCAAACTCTTCATCCAAAACTGCTCTTTTTGCAGTGTGAAGCCGACAAGTGCAGGTGTTGGCGTTACTATGGTATGACCAAATTGCTTAGCAATTTCATAACCAATTTCAGTAGCACCCAAACTACTGCAACTCAAACCACCGCTTGAAACTACTAGCTTTTTTGCTTCTATCATCTGTTTGTCTGTTTTTATGATGAAATTTTTCTTATGGCTTACAGATTTGACTCGTTCACCTAGAAAAAATTCACAACCTTTTGTAAGTCTTGAAAAAATCTCAATGATTTGAGATGAGGAGTTTTGACAAAAGTATTTTCCATTGTCTCTAAGTTCATATTTGAGTCCATTTTTGTCAAAAAATTGCAACAACTCTTTTTGTCCAAACGATTTAAAAGTTGTCTCTATCAGCTTTGAATCGCCAAGATAATTTTGTGAATTGACTCGTTTATTTGTAAAGTTACATCGTCCCCCACCAGAGATTTTTATCTTTGGGGCTATTTTAGCAGAAGCCTCAATAATAGCAATGGAACGATTTTTCAAAAAAGATGAAGCCATAAGCGAACTTGCACCAGCTCCTATAAAAACTATATCAAAAACTCTCAAACGCTTCTAACTCTCCAAAGTTTTGTCTTATGGCGTCATATAGGACTATGCCTACTGCTACTGAGAGGTTTAGGCTTCTGCCATTTTTCCCCATGGGGATTGTTACTGCATTTTGCCATTTTTTTTGCATCAACCCCATCGGCAATCCTGTTGATTCTCCTCCGAAAAATATAAAATCCCCATCTTTAAAATCAGCTTCAAAGTAGGGTTTTTTGCTCTTTGTGGTTGAGAAGAAAAATCTATCTATTTTGTCAATATTTGCTTCCAAAAACTCATCTAAACTCTCCCAGACTTGCAAATCCAGAAGATGCCAATAATCCAAACCTGCTCTTTTGACATTTTTGTCATTTATCTCAAAGCATGTGGGCTTGATGATATGTAGTTTGGAGTCGGTATTTACACAAATTCTGCCGATGCTACCTGTATTTTGCGGTATTTGCGGGTGGACTAATACTATATTGAACATTAGAAGATTATCGTTTTATTTTGGTGTATAAAAATTCTCTCATCAAACACTAAATCAAGAGCATTTGAGAGTACAACTTTCTCTACATTTCTTCCTGCTTTTTGCATATCTTTCCAACTCTGTTCATGATTTACCGAGATGACATCTTGAGCTATTATCGGTCCCTCGTCTAAGTTATTATTTACAAAATGAGCAGTCGCACCTATGATCTTTACACCTCTGTTATAGGCTTGCTTGTAGGGATTTGCTCCTATGAATGCTGGTAAAAATGAGTGGTGTATATTTATGATTTTTTGCTCATATGCAGATACAAACTCTTGCGATAAAATCCTCATATATTTTGCTAAAACCAGATAATCTATCTCATAATTGTTTAAAATTTCCAAAACTCGTTTTTCGTGGTCAATTCGACTCAAATCTTTACTTAAAACAGTATGATACTCTACTTTAAATCTTTCGCAAAGAGCTCTTAGAGTATCGTGATTTGAGACAACACAAAGTATATTTGCGTTTAATTCACCACTATCGTGCTTAAGTAAGATATCGCCTAGACAATGCGACTCTTTTGTCGCTAAAATTACTATGTTTTTCTTGACTTTTTTCTTTAGAACTATACTTGCATCACTTGGCATCACGGCTTGAAGTTCACTTTTTATCTTTTGTGCATCTATCTGCCCATCTAATCTTGCACGGAAAAAAAACTTTTCGCTTTCATCATCTACAAATTCACTATTTTTCTCAATATTTAGACTATTTTCATACAAAACAGTCGAGATTTTATATATCAAACCCTTTTGGTCTGAACACTTTATCTTCAAAACATACTTATCCATTTATCACCTTTAAAACTCGTTTTCTATACTCTTTTTTGATTTCATCTTTTTCAAAACCATCTTTTATGACATCTTGTACACTTATACCACCATCAAAAACTCTATCCCAGATACCTAACTCTTTTGCTCTGTTTTTTATGCCTTTTTTATAGTTACCTAGCCACTTATTTATAGGTATATCCATAGCCACAATTTTTAGTTCGACATCACTTAAGTCACCACAAAAGTAGGGCTGATTTTTCAAAGCCCTGAGGTAGTCTCTAGGGGCTTCTAAACTCTTCAAAATGGCATCAATGTCAAGATTTAAAATATTTCCAACTATATAGATAAAATAGTATGGGAAAATAGGCTTTTCAAAACTCTTAACACCTCTTGAGAGCTCAAGTGAACATCTACAAAAAAGCTCCTTTTGCACTCTACATGTAAAGAGTTTTTCAAATAGATTAAGTCTATATATATAATACAAGGCAAAGTGAGGATTTTGTGCCTTAAAAAGCTTCTCAAACTCCCAAAAAATCCGTGTTTTACTTAAATCTTCTAGTGGTATTTCATCCATTACCAAAAGCGTATCTTCCTCTATCTTAAAACCAAATCTAGCGCTAAATTGCAAAGCTCTTAAGACTCTAAGACTATCTTCTTTGAAACTCTTCTCATTCACGAGATTTATAACTTTTTTATCGATGCTTTGCAAGCCACCATAAAAATCCAAAAGTTTATACTCAAATATATCTAGCATCATGGCATTCATGGCGAAATCTCGTCTTTTAGCAGCCTCTTTTTCATCACCGCACAACTCAACTTCAAATGCTTTATGTCCTATACCAACTTTTCTCTCGACTCTAGGCAAAGAGATATCTATATCGCCATACTTATAGACAAAAAAACTCTTGCCAACTCCAACTGCTCCAAATCTCCTCATTATCTCATCGAAGCTTTTACTATCTATATCGTAAACTTCGATATCAAGGTCACTCAAATCTCTTTGCATCACTATATCTCGAACTCCACCTCCTACGAGATAAGCTCTGCTTGTGTAGTTTTTCAGATAATCTCTTAGTTTTTCAAATTGTGATTTTAAGTTTGGAGATAATGCAGCAAGCAGATTCATTTGGATTTCAAACTGTCCAATCTCTCATCTATAGTAGCTAAAAGATACTCTAAAAAGTTCAGAGTCATATCAATCTTTGCTTCTATGTCCTTATTGTTTGGGGATTGAAAACCTTCAAAAAGTACCAAAATCCTCTCTCTTAGATTTTCATAAAACTGAGTTTCACTACTCATCACTATATCATCACTCTGCAGAGCCTCACTCTTTTGCTCTTCTTTACTATGCTTTTCTTCCTCTTTTGGAACTTCTACTATCTCCTCTTCTAACTCTTCAAGAGTAGATATGATCATATCTTTTAATTCCATTTTACCCCACCCATCAAAGTTTTACCAACCATCTCTCAAACTCTAAAAATTCCACTTCACTCTTCATATTAACGAAAAAATCCAACATCTGCTCATCAACTCCAAGATATTTTTTCCTTATACCACTCAATCTCTTGATGGCAACCCTAGCCTCTTTATTGCGAGGGTCCTCTTTTAAAATATCTTTATATATATCTAAAGCATCACTCTTTAAGCCTTGAAGTTCATATATGGAAGCTAGAGTTAAAGTTTTTAACACCTGTTTAAGCCTCTTCTATCTTTCTTCTTATCACTTCGCCCATTTCACTGGTAGAACAGACAACTTTGGCATGATATTTGGCTAAATCAGGAGTTCTATACCCCTCATGAAGCGCCTCTTTTATGGCTCTATCTATCATATCAGCTGCTTTAACCTCATCTAGTGAATATCTTAACATCATCGATGCACTTAAAATCGTGGCTATAGGATTTGCTATGCCCTGCCCTGCGATGTCTGGAGCTGAACCGTGGATAGGCTCATATAGCCCAACCGTACCACCCACAGAAGAGGATGGAAGGAGCCCGATAGAACCACTCATCATACTAGCTTCATCACTTAAAATATCTCCAAAGATATTGCCTGTCAATATAACATCAAACTGTCTTGGGTCTCTGACTAGCTGCATGGCGGCATTGTCCACAAACATGTGCGTAAGCTCAACTTCAGGATAATCCAATGCAATCTCTTCGACTGTAGCTCTCCATAAACGGCTGACTTCTAAGACATTTGCCTTATCTACCGAGCAAACTTTTTTGCCTCTTTTCATGGCTGAGTCAAAAGCTACTTTTGCGATTCTCTGTATCTCTGATTTTGTATAGACCATAGTATTGTAGGCTTTTTGTCCATCATTTTCTCTAGGCTCACCAAAGTATATGCCCCCGGTCAATTCTCGCACAACGAGCAGATCCACACCCTCTATGACTTCAGGCTTCATGCTGCTAGCTTCTATAAGCTCATCAAATACTGCAACTGGTCTAAGGTTTGCGAACAATCCAAGCTCTTTTCTTAGCTTCAAAAGTCCACTCTCAGGCTTGAGTTCTCTTGGTAAATCATCCCACTTATAGCCTCCGATAGAGCCAAACAGTACAGCATCACTCGCCCTACTGCCCTCTATAGTTTCATCAGGTATCGGAGTGCCAACCGCTTCATAAGCACATCCACCCATGAGATACTCTTTATAGCTTAACTCAAATCCAACCTTTTTGCTAACAACGGCAAGCACTTTTATAGCTTCATCAACAATCTCCGGACCGATTCCATCACCTTTTATAACTGCTATGTTGTACGATCTCATTTCATCTCTTCTTTTGCAAAGTTTATCAAACCGCCACTTGCGATAAGCTCTTGCATAAATGGTGGAATCGGGGTAAATTTATAACTTTTTTCACCATTTTTTATCTCACCATTTTTCATATCTATCTCTATGGTATCGCCCTCTTCTATCTCATCACTTTGAGGCAATTCAAATATAGGTAAGCCCATGTTAAAAGCATTTCTATAAAAAATCCTAGCAAAGCTTTTGGCTATGACTGCGCTGATGCCCGCTGCTTTCAGGGCCATAGGGGCATGCTCACGACTACTGCCGCATCCAAAATTTTCTCCTGCCACTATAACATCACCTCCGCTCATCTTTTGCACAAATTGCGGGTCCGCATCCTCCATAACATGTTTTGCTAGTTCAACTGGATCAGATGTACTCAAATATCTAGCTGCTATAATCAAATCTGTGTCTATATTGTCACCAAATTTCCAAACTTTTGCTTTTATATCACTCATAAAATTCCTTCGCATTCTTAATTAGACTGTATTTTATCCAAAAAGAAATTAAATATTTATTTTATCCAAACTCTTAGCATCTGATAAGAACCACTCATCTTCGGCGAACTCTTTGTCGGTTATCTGTTTCAAATCTCTTTTGAGGTATTTTCCTTGTGCACTGACTGCGACTGTGCCATCTGGCAAATATATCTCGCCACTTCCTTCAAAAATCCTGCCTTTGTCACTTATAATTCTTCCGACAACTTTTAACTCTTTTTCGGTAGGAACTGGCTTTTTATATCTTATATTTAACTCCAAAGTAACACCGAAACTATTTTGACCATACTTGTTCATGATAGCCCTGCCGATGGTCTCATCTAGTATCGTTGCCGATATGCCTCCATGCATCACTCCGGGGTAGCTTTGAAACTCTTTTTTAGGCGTAAAAATTGCTACAGTTTCACCACCCTCGCTCTCATAAAATTTTGCCTTCAAACCCAATGAATTTTGCACACCACACACAAAACAACATTTTGAGATATTTTGTCTATCTTTTATCTTAAATTCCATGTTTTTTTCCTTGTAAATATAGATATATCATCACGCTCATCCCTGCGCTTCCCAAAACCATCGCCATCACAACTATCTGGTATCTGACTGCTATTATCGGACTGACTCCTGAAAGTATCTGTCCTGTCATCATGCCTGGAAGTGAGACTAAACCAACTGCTAAAAATGCGTTGATTTGAGGAATCAAAGAAGCCTTAAAAGAGATGGCACGAGCTTGTATATAATCTCTTGTTTTTATCTCATTTTCAAATCTCTCAGCCCCCAAAGATATGGCATTCATAGAGTTTGCGTATATCATGCCAGCAAGAGGAATGATAAATCTTGGCTGATAAGCTGGATCTAGGTTGAGTACAAAAAATAGAACCAACACAAGGTTAAAACTACCGCCAATCGCTATGGATATGAAAAACTTTAGGTATGTATCAAGACTTTTGTCTTTGACATTTCTAAGCGCTATAAAACTAGACACGCTTATCATAAAAAATATAATAGCATAGCCTACAAAAGAGTCTTGATTACTAAAAATATAGGTCAAAAAATAGCCTATAATCAAAAGCTGAGTCACCATCCTAAAAGTCGCCAAACCAATCTCTTTAAAATTTCCACTCCAAAGAAAATAGACAAAACCTACTACAGTAAGAGGAATAAGCATAAAAAAAAGACTCGAAATTGTAATTATTTGCATCTTGAAATAATAGCATATTTTACATATATTTGATATACTTTTAAAAAAGGAAATAGTTAATGAAGATATTATTGATAGGCGCTGGAAATATGGGTGGAGCTATGCTTAAAGGGCTCCATAGCTATGATATCACAGTAGTTGAAGCATACCAAAAAAGAGTGGATGAGTTAAAAGAGATGTACCCTGATATAAAAATCGTAAATACAATCCCAAGTATAGATGGCTTTTTAGTTATATTAGCCATCAAACCCGGCTCTCTAAATACTCTACATGTAGAGGGTTGTGCAGATGGTGTCATATCTATACTAGCTGGGACTAAACTAGAGAAGATAAAAGCAAAAATCGATGCAAAACAGTATGTCAGAGCTATGCCAAATATGGCGGCCTTAGTGCAAAAATCCGCCACCTCCTTATGTGGAGATTTAGGGCTAAAAGATGACGCTATGAGGATCTTAAGCAGTATCGGCAAATGCTTTTGGCTAGATAGTGAAAATGAACTAGACATCGCCACAGGACTCGCTGGTTCTGCCCCTGCATGGATCGCTTTAGTAGCAGAAGCACTTAGTGACGGCGCTGTAAATCTAGGATTAAAAAGAGATATATCGTACAAGTATATAGCAGCTCTTTTTGAAGGCGTTGGGATAGTTTTACAAGATGAGCATCCTGCACTTCTAAAGGACAAAGTAACTTCACCAAATGGCACCACGATAGCAGGAATCGCCAAACTGGAAGAGGGAAGAGTGAGAGATAGTTTTATCAAAGCGATGAAAGCCTCATACGACAAGACAAAAGCTATGAACTAATGCTTAGATATTTACTAATAGCAGCACTATCTTTTTCATTTGCCATCAGTGCAAATATAGATCAAAATCAAACCAAAAATGAGTTGACTTGGGATAGTTCTAAAAAACCTTTTGTGTCAAAAAAAGAGGCAGAGTACCAAAAATACAAAAAGAAACTAGATGCCGAAAATAAAAAGCTAGAAGAGGATGGCTTTTGTTCTTGCAATAACAATTTATAAATGCCCACATCTCGCGGGCATTTAATCTCTAAAATAGTGGCTGCAAAAATGGTATGATCTGTTTTTTTCTACTCAAAACACCCTCTAGCCAAACTTCATTGTTCTCTAGTTTTTTTCCAAATGCTTTTTCTATCTTACTGCTGTCATTACTAAGAGTTAAAAGTTGCGAGCCTTCAGTCATGATGTCTGTCAATAGTAAAATCACACTATGAAGTCCGCTCTCATCTTTCACTCTCTTCATCTCTTCAAAAAGCATCTCTTTCTTGTCATCAAAAACACTCAAATCGACTACTTCTAGCTGTCCTACACCAACTTTACTACCACCCATATCAAACTCTTTGTAGTCTCTTGCTACGAGCTCTTTTGCACTCGTACCCTCAACTGCTGATTTTACTAAAAACATCTCCATGCCAAGAGCTTTAAAATCCTCTACTCCAGCGATTTTCGCCAACTCTTTAACAGCTTTTGTATCAGTTTTTGTGCAAGTCGGAGACTTAAATATGACAGTATCACTCAAAATCGCGCACATCATCATGCCAGCTATATCTTGTGGAATCTTCACACCATGAAAATCATACATCTCTTTTATGATTGTGTTTGAACACCCAACAGGTCTTATCCAACACTCAAGAGGAGTGGAGGTGGTAAGATCCCCTAGTTTATGGTGATCAACAACACCCAAAACCGTAGCTTCAAGTATATCTTTTGGCAAAATTGCCAAATCCGTTGTATCAACGATATATACTTTTTCACCAGCGTAAGAAGTTTTCAGAAGTGGAACTTCACCACCAAATTTTTCCAATATAAACTTAGTCTCAGGAGAAATTTCACCCTGCCTAGCAGCGACAACATCTTCACCCAGCTCCCTCTTAAGATAAGCTAAACTAATAGCACCAACAATAGAATCAGAATCCGGATTTGTGTGTCCTAGAGTATATATAGACATTTTATAACCTTTTCATTTTTTTGACATTATACTAAAAAAATATTAAACAAAAACTTTTTGCAGATTGAACTTTTATAGAGTTTATTAGAGTTATATATGTGTTCTTGTGCTTTAGTTATACTGCTTGTAGTTCTTTTCTCAAAAGAGAATTTATAAGTGTTTGATATGGGACTTTTTGTTCACTTGCTAATTTTTTAAAATATAGAACTATATCGTTATCTAACCTCAATGAAACTGGTATTTTTGTAGGTTTATAGAATCTTCCGCGAATACCATCACTAAAGTCATATTCATCTAGTATTTCATAATCATCATATTTTTCTCTATCTCTAATGTTGCTCATAAAAAATCCTTTCTTTCTGATTTGCTTTTCTTGCACTTATTATCCTAATAATTTCTTCGCCATTATCATCAAAAAATATATTTGCTACAACTAAGATTTTATCTTTACTAGTAATTCCTAAAGTTATCCACCTTTCTTCAAAATAATCAAATCTATAATCAAGTTTTGAAATATGCATGGGGTCTAAAAAAACTTCTCTAGCTTCTTCAAAACTAACATTGTGCTTTTCAAGATTAGTTTTATTTTTTTTATCATTCCATTCAAATTTCAAACAAACATCCTTTTCTGAAATATATCTAAATTGTATCATTTTATATTTACAATGTCAATCTTAGTTTGAAAATTTTGCTAGAAGGCTTTAGGAATCATATAAGTAGTTAGTGTTTGAATTTTGATTTCGTATTATTAGATTTTTAGTTAAAAGTAAATACCCGACCCTCTTTAATCCGACCCTCTTTAATGACCCTCTTTAATTACAATCAAACAAAAACTTTTTGCACAAGGAACATATACATTACAGTTGAGATGATTATGCTTAGTAGTGCGTTGTTGAACTTTACATGTATAAAAATTGCGACTGTTACTCCTGTGATTTCGGCTATTCCGAAGGGGTATTGGTTCCATTTTACATCTCTTAGGGCGTAAAATACTAAGATTACCATGATCATGAGGGGCATATTCCATTCGATGTATCTTATCAATGGTGATGGCTCTCTTTTTGCGAAGAAGACAAAGGGGCTGACTCTTGTCATATAGGTGGCAATTGCTGCTACTATGATGCCCGTGATGAGATAACTATCTTGCATCTTCTAGGTTTCTCCTAAATAGTATCAGAACTGCTGCAGCTAATGAGAGCGATAGGATGAGCATTTTATCGCTTGGGAAGGCTAGCATTCCAACAAATCCTATGACTATCGCTATCAAAAATGGCTTGTGAAGTTTGCTTTTTTCGTATAGGTCAATCGAAAGCACGACAAAGAGTGCTGTCAAGGAAAACTCTATGCCTTTGTAGTTAAAGGGCAATACATTTCCCAAAACTGCGCCTATGACGCTTCCTATGATCCAGTAACTCTGATTTAGAGCTGTGATGATGAGATATACTCTCTCTTTTTCACTCTCTTTTATCTCGCTTGTTTTTAGTAGAGCAAATGTCTCATCAGTTAAACCAAAAATCAGATAATTTCTCTTCCATGAAAAGTTTTTAAAAGTGCTTATCATAGACAATCCGTAAAACGAATGCCTAAGATTTAGCAAAACCGTAGCCACACCAATCTCGAGTATAGTAGCTTGTGATGCAAAAAGTGTGAGAGCTAGAAATTGTCCACTTCCTGCAAAGATAAAAGTGGACATAAAAAAGGCATAATACCATGGTATCATCATCTTTGAAAGAAGCAACCCAAATGCCATACCAAGAGGTATGTAGCCCATCAAAACGGGTACTGTTAGCTTAAATATAGAGAGAAATTTCATACTTATTTTTTTATATATTTGTCGATGTAGTTTTGAGTTACATCTTTTTTATCCAAAGTTTTCTCTACATGTAGAGGGTTTTTTACCTCTTTTGGTTTTGTATCGCTGTAGTATATGTTATTTATAGCAACTATTATGAGTATAATCACCAAAAAAGGAAGCAGTATAAGCATACTACTACCTCTTAAGACCATTTACAGTTTGGAGCATTTCGTCACTGGTTGTGATGGCTTTTGAATTTGCTTCATAAGCTCTTTGACCAGTTATCAAATCCGTCATCTCCTCGACAAGTTGGACATTGCTCATCTCTACAAAATTTTGTCTTATCTGCCCTATGCCGTTCAAGCCTGGAGTTCCTGTTAGTGCGTCACCTGAAGCTGTTGTATTTATAAGGTTATTGTCTCCTAAAGAGTGAAGACCGGCTGGGTTTACAAAGTTGGCTAACTCTATCTGCCCAACTTGTGACATCTGAGTTTGACCAGCTTCTAAAACTGAAACTGTACCATCTGTTCCTATAGAAACTTGCGTAGTATCTGCTGGTATCACGATATTTGGGGTAAGTTTATAGCCATCACTGTTTACAACATTTCCATCGCCATCTAATTTAAATGAGCCATTTCTTGTGTAAGCAGTTGTACCATCTGGCAACTCCACCTGAAAAAATCCATTTCCAGTTATTGCCATATCTAGTGGATTTCCCGTCTCTTTGAAGTTTCCTTGCGTGAACTGTTTGGCTATCGCTGTTGGTCTGACTCCTAGCCCTACCTCGATGCCTGTTGGAGATATCGTAGTATTGCTCGTAGAGTTACCGGCATACTCCATGGTTTGGTACATCAGGTCAGCAAACTCTGCTCTTTGTTTTTTGTATCCGATTGTATTGACATTTGCTATATTGTTTGAAGTTGTATCGATTTGTGTCTGTTGGGCTATCATGCCTGTTGCTGCTGTATAAAGTGATCTTACCATTTTTATTTTCCTTTTATGCTCTTACTGATGCTAGTTTGTTGATAGCATCACCGTTTAAATCATCCATTTGGGATTTCATTACTCTTTGGTACATCTCTACCAATCTGTTTGTCTCTATGAGTCCCACCATCTCAAATACCGGGTTTACATTGCTTGACTCTAAAAAACCTTGTGCTACCACATCTTTTTTGCTTGTCGGTTCTATCGAGTTTAGATTTGGAAACTTATACAATCCATCTCCATCTTTTTGCAAGCTCTTTATATCGTCGCTTGTCGCAATGTAAAATTGTCCTATGGGATTTCCATCTGAGTATAGATTTCCACTTTTATCGGTTACTAAACTACCATTTTGAGGGATTTTAATAAATTGAGAATTTTTAAAATAATTCCTAGGAACTACAGGATAACCCTCTTTTGTGGTCAAAATTCCATCGTTATTTAGCACAAAAGAGCCATTTTGAGTAAGCCTGATTCCTTTTGGTGTTTTTACCATAAAAAATGCATCTTTGCTCTTAAGAGCAAAATCCAGACTATTGCCAGTGCTTTTTAGTGCACCTTGATCAAATTTTGTATATTCTTGTGAAATTTGTGGCACTCTAACCACGCTTGCATTTACAAATTTTGCAGCCTCTTTTGTGTTATCTTGTATAGGCATACTATCTTGAGCATCCTGATAAATCCTCTTGAAGTCTGCTATAACAACATCATCCCTCTTAAAAGCTGGTGTATTTAGGTTTGCAAGATTATTTGATATGACATCCAATCTGTTAAATTGAGTAACCATACCACCTGTAACATCATAATATCCACTCTGCACAATAAACCTCTCTACTTTTTTACAGATAAAAGCAATTTGCGTTCCAAATATACTTTAACCTCTTTTTAAATATTTTTGGGTATAATCCATCTCTTAATACTACACACATAAGGGGCTTCTGCATATGTCCACTAAAGAAATCTACGCAAAATTGGAAGAGCTGTTTAAAGAGAATGAAAAAGGTCATGTAACATATGAAAAAGTTATGGATATATTTCCAAAACAACCTACTGCATCAAATGCCAAAAAGGTTATAGCTTTACTTAAAAAGTACAAAGTTTCACTAATAACTTCAGCAGAAATTGCCAAACTAAGAAATAAACAAGAGAGACAAAAAAGAGAAGCAGAGAGGCAAAAGCTCCAAGACGAAGCACTTGAAGATGAGTTTGACCTAGCAGCAGAGAAAGAGCTTTTAGAGTGGAGTAGAAGTGATAGCCCGGTGCGAATGTACCTAAGAGAGATGGGGCAAATTTCACTTTTAACAAAAGAAGAAGAGATTGACATAAGCAAAAAGATAGAGTTCGGAGAAGACATCATCATAGATGCATTTTGTTCTATCCCTTATCTTATCGATTTTATACTTGATTATAAAGAGGCTTTGATAAATCGAGAAAGAAGAGTTAAAGAGCTATTTAGAAGTTTTGAAGATGATGATAATGATGATGATGATGACAATACCAAAAAAACAGGCAAAAAAGACGATAGCAGAACCCAAAAAGTGGTCACAAGCTTTAAAGCGCTTGAGAAAGCAAAAAAAGATTGGATGAAGACTTTAGCTAAACCACTAGAGGATGATGCCGATGAACAGACTAAGATGCACTATGATTTAACTCTAGCTCACAAAAAGAAGATCCTTAAAGAGAAGCTTATGGAGTTGGGTCCTACGAGTAAATTGATAAACGAACTTGTCAAGTCGATAGAGACTGCACTTAAGAGCGATACTGAGTTTGACAAAGAGTTAAAAAGATTGGAGTATATGCTTCCTCTTTTTAACGATACACTTAGAAAAAATCACGAAAAAATCCTCTCAAAGCTAACAAAAATGAGCAAAGATGATGTCATAGCTGAAGTACCCGAAGCTACAATGGTATCAACTTACATGAAGATAAAAAAACTCTTTCAAACAAAAGAGGCAAGTAAGCAAGGTTTTGATTTAGAGGAAGATAGACTAAAAGAGATACTTGAGCAGATAAAAAGAGGTAAGATTATAGCAGATACAGCTAAAACCAGAATGGCAAAATCTAACCTTAGACTAGTTGTATCTATCGCAAAAAGATACACAAACAGAGGGCTTCCATTTCTTGATCTTATCCAAGAGGGAAATATCGGGCTTATGAAGGCTGTAGATAAATTTGAGTACAAAAAAGGTTATAAGTTTTCAACTTACGCCACTTGGTGGATAAGACAAGCTATAAGCCGTGCTATCGCTGATCAAGCCAGGACAATCAGAATCCCAATTCATATGATTGAAACTATAAACAGGATAAACAAAATAGTCAGAAAACACCTTCAAGAGCACGGAAAAGAGCCAGATGTTGAAACTATATCCAAAGAGGTTGGGCTAAGCATAGACAAAGTCAAAAATGTTATAAAGATCACAAAAGAGCCTATAAGTCTTGAAGCTCCTATCGGCAAAGAGGAAGATGGAAAATTTGGTGACTTTGTAGAAGATAAGTCAAGTGTGTCTCCTATGGATTTTATACTTAAACATGACTTAAAAGACCAGATAGACGATGTATTAGAACAGTTAAACGATAGAGAAAAAGCTGTTATTAGGATGAGGTTTGGGCTCATGTTTGACGAGAGTGACAGAACACTTGAAGAGATAGGCAAAGAGTTGAGTGTCACTAGAGAGAGAGTCAGACAGATAGAGAGCAGCGCTATCAAAAAACTAAAACATCCAAAAGTTGGTAGGAAACTGAAAAATTACATAGAGAGCTAGAAATGAATCTCAACGAAGCTTGGCTAGAGCATGATTACAATCCTTTTGTATCTTTTGATGAAGCAGGAAAAGTCAAGTCATTAAATCAAGAGGCTCACTACCTCTTGGGCGTAATTGAGTCAAAAAAAATCTTTGAAATAGCTAAGACCTATGCAAATATTACATATGGATTTAAAACCACAATCTTAGATCTAGAGTTTGGCTCATTCTCTTTTTTTGCTATCACAGTAGGATATATGGATGATAGCGAAATAGGAATAAAACTCTACAAAAAAGCAGCAAAAAGCTTTTCGACTTTGGGAAAACATGGTGAATTTGTAAATCTATACTCCCTTATAGATTTATGCATAAGTGCTACAAGTGCGGGCAAGATAGAGCATAAGAAGATATTTGATCCAACTTTTCCCGAGGTAAGACTCAAAATCGATGATTTTACCAAACTGTTAAACAAGATATATCTTTCATACGCAAACTCCAACACCATTACATCAAAACTTATGCTAAACACAGGGGAGTATCTAAAATACGAGGGTAAAAAATATCCAATTTTTTCTCTACATGTAGAGGGTAAATTTAGAGATACAAATTATGAAAAAATTATAAAAGATACTTCGCTACTTGCTAATTGCATAGTTAGCTTTCACGAAGATAGAACATCTCTTAGCTCTGCTTTGATTTCGTAAATGACAATCCTGCACTCATTATCGGCACAATACTAAGCCCTATAAAAAATGCAAACGGATTGAAGATTTTATGATTATTTAGGTATATAAAAGCAAATATCAAAAGAGCATAGGATAAGATTCTCAGAGGATTTATCGCTCCTCCGATTCCACTTGCAAAACCTTTTATGGTGTATTTAAAGACGCCTCTGCTCTTTTTTTTACCCTCTTGCTCATCTTCGTCAAAAAGAGAGTATGGATCTTCTAGCTCATCTGTTTCATCTCTATACTCTTCACCGCTACTGCTTAGAACTCGCTTATCTATAGATCTCTTATAAGCATAAAAAGAGGCCATCGTTATAAGCATTGAGCAGATAAAAGCAACTTGTGTGTTTAAAAGCCAATATCCACGCAAGATTAGCGATATAAGAATGGCAACAGAATCTCCTGCTAGATAGAGATATGGCAGCTTACTCATATCTTCCTTCGCCATCAAAACTCTCATCATCATCATTTTTGGGTTTATAATTCTTGTATCTTACATCATCTTTTAGTTCATCAAGAGATTTCATCTGTTTTTTATATGCTTTGTAGATATTTAGTATCGCCCCACTCACTCCCCAAAATACCCCTAGCCACAAGAGCCAAGTTTGATGAAACCAGCTTTTCATCAAAAGACCAATTCCAACTCCGAGCAAAACTGCAACAACCATCGAGATTCCAAGAGAGAGCTGCTCAGCTCCCTCAATAATCGGTCTATATTTTGGTTTTTTCATATCACTCATACTAACTCTTTAAAAACCTCTGCCGCAGCCTCTATAGTCTCTTCTATATGTTTATCTTTTATCTTTGTACTAACAAAGCCTGTTTCAAACTGACTACATGCAAAGTAAAAGCCTCTCTCGAGCATACCTTTATGAAATTTTGCAAACATTTTTGTATCAGATTTTAGGGCATCATCAAAGTTTTTTACCTCTTTGTCATTAAAGAAAAATCCAAACATACTTCCTCTGACATTAGTCTGTAGCCCAATTCCGACTTTTTTCGCCTCATCTCTAAATCCCTTCATAAGAGTTTGGGCTTTCTCCTCTAGCTCATCATAAATATCTGGATTTTTGATCAGTTTTTTTAGTGCCGTTATACCAGCATTCATGGCAACCGGATTTCCGCTCAGAGTTCCTGCTTGATAGACTGGACCATCAGGACTCAACTGATCCATAATCTCTTCAAGCCCACCAAATGCACCAACAGGCATACCACCGCCTATCACTTTTCCAAAAGTGATGAGATCTGGTTTCACACCAACCAAACCAGTTGCACCTTCTAGTGAAGCTCTAAAACCACTCATCACCTCATCAAAAATAAGTAGAGCACCATTTTTTTCACATATCTCTTTCAACTCTTTTAAAAACTCAATTTCAGCAGGAATTAAACCCATATTTCCAGCTATCGGCTCTATGATGACGCATGCTATGTTTTTTGAGTTTTTAAAGCACTCTTGTACACTTTTTATGTCATTGTATTTTGCCAAAAGTGTATGTTTTGTAAAATCAGCCGGCACTCCCGGAGAGCTAGGAGTTCCAAAAGTAACTGCCCCACTTCCTGCTTGAACGAGCAGTGAATCGCTATGTCCGTGATAGCACCCTTCAAATTTTACTATATCGTCCCTACCTGTATATCCGCGAGCCAATCTTATGGCACTCATGACTGCTTCTGTTCCACTACTTACAAAACGGATTTTATCTATCTCATCGAATAAAGAGCAAATCTCTTGAGCCAGTTTTGTTTCGACTTTTGTAGGAGCTCCAAAACTGAGTCCCTTTTTTACTGATTTTATGACTGCCTTTTGTATATCTTTATCGCAATGCCCAAAGATAAGTGGACCCCAACTCTGAACGAAATCTATATATTTATTGTCATCTACATCTATGAGATATGCGCCTGCCCCTTTTTTGATAAAAATGGGAGTTCCTCCAACACTTTTAAATGCTCTAACAGGAGAATCAACACCACCTGGAATCACTTTTTTTGCTTTTAAAAAAGCATCTTTACTATTTTGTGTGTACATTTTCACTTACCTTCTTAAATTTTGAGTAGAGCCAAGCCCCTAAAGTCAATACAAAATAGATGATACCCGTAGAATATATCTGTTTTATATCGCTATTTATCTCATAATACACGATTAGAGACGCTGCTGTAAATAGTCCCAATAAAGATACTATAATTATGATTAAAGAGGAGTTAGTTTTATCTCTTATCTTTAAATTTGCAAATGCCATCAGCCAAGAAACCAGTATAAAAGTTATGCTACCAAACTCCAAAATAACCTCTAAATTTCCCATAGCAATCAAGCTAAAAGATAAAACCGACATAGTAATTATGGCGTAAACAGGAATGCTCCCTCTTCTTAGAGATAAAAATTTTGGAAAATAACCATCTCTTGCTATGACTGCAACTTGTCTTGAAGAGCCAAACAGTGTTCCGCTTATAGCGCTACTTGTTGCCAATAGAGCTCCTGCTATCACCAAATTTGCTCCAAGATTACCCATGATCTCTTTTGCCCCAGCTGCTAGTGCATACTCTTTGTTATCTATGATCTCTTTAAACGGTATAGATAAAACTGCACCCAAAGATATGATAAAATATATCAAAATCACTAATATAATCGCGCCATATATAGCTCTTGGTATATTTAAATCTGGATTTTTCATCTCATTTACGGCATTTATGACCAACTGAAATCCCTCATACGCCACAAAAGTCAATGAAGCAACTATGATGATAGAAAATGCTGTAGTTTGGTGGTTATTATGCAACAAAACAGGAAGCGTCGTATCTGAATGATAGATAAGAAGTATGGATATAATCGTCAAAATAACCATCTTTGTATATACCATCAAATCTTCAACTCTGCCCATGCCTTTTACACTCCATATATTGATAAGTGCAAAAAGCATTATGATTGCTCCTGCTATCGCTTTTCTTATCAACTCATTGTGTGCAAAAGAGAAACTGCTGATAGAGTAGGATGAAAAAGTATAAGCATAAAGTGCAAGGGTTGAGATATATCCAAAAATCACCCACCAACCTATGAGTGAAGCAGCAAAGGGCGTGGATGGAAAAGTTTTTTTATAAAATGAGTATGTAGCTCCCTCATCTTTAAAATAGACTCCAAGTTTCACATAATTGTAGGCTGCAAGCATCGCGACAACTCCACCGATGGCTATAGCAAATGGAGTGTATGCACCAACCAAGGAGACAGAGATCCCCAAAACTGTAAAAATTCCACCTCCAACCATACCTCCGACAGCTATGGCTATCAGCTCATATACTCCAAGGACTTTACCTCTTTTTCTATGGATTGAGATATGACTATCCAAGCCTTTATCCTCTAGCCATGATGGACTTTACCTCTTCTAGAAGCCTTATAGAAGCATCAATTTCAACTTTTCTTATAGCTACACTCTCCACATTACAACCAACGGGTATCCCTTTGCCTTTGGCATAAAAGTATAGAATTTCAAATATATCCAAACTTAGTTTCACGGACTCTTCAAGTATATCTTGTGAATTTTTAAGCCTATATTCTAAATGTTCGGGTACATGTATGCCAAGCCACTTCATAAAATCAAGTGTTTTAGCTGATCCGCAAGGAGTGATTGTAAAGATGATTGGTTTCATCTGCTTGTTATTCTCTCTAGCATATGCACTATAATCATCTAAAAATTTCTTCGATGCCATCAAATCATATACGCATTGAGATACAAAAAATTCACACCCCTCGTCTATCTTCGAAAAGACTCTTAAATGTTCATCTTTTTTTATCAAATGTCTCTCTGGTATAACTATACCACCTAATACAATGTCGGGAGCTATCTCTTTTTTTAATCTATATGACTCTTTAAGACCTACAGTTACTTTTGTATTTTTACTCGCAACCCCCACAAAAACAGTAAAAAACTCTCTGTTTTTTCTATTTTCAAGCCACTCCTTAAACTCCTCTTTATCGTATTTTCCGACAGCTTTATAGACTACAACAGGATAGTTGAGTTTATGATCAAGAAAATTTTTGGCATATACGCAAGGATCAAGTGTCTGCATAAAAGGAAATGGTCTTTTAGCATCCGTTCTATCAGACTCATCTTGTATGTCATACAGAACCAAAGCATCTATATCTAAATTTCTTAATCTTTGTATCTGTCTTTGGCTTATCTCTTTGATTTTTTCTATGGAATTATTTGCTTTTGGCGGAGTCAAACCATAAAAAAGTATGCCTGACTCCGCATTTTTTATCTTGTTTTTCAACATATAAAGCTTTTAAGCAAGTTTATAGTTATCTATAAGATTAAAGTTAAGGTACTTATAGACATCGTCTCTTTTACCCTCTAATTTTCTTGGAACTATATCAAGATACTCTTTTGCACTTGGAAGTCTGCCTAAAAGTGCACAAACTGCGGCGAGTTCTGCACTTCCAAGATATACTTTGGCTCCCATTCCCATTCTATTGTCAAAGTTTCTTGTACTTGTTGAAAATACCGTTGCATTGTCTGCTACTCTTGCTTGGTTTCCCATACAAAGTGAACATCCTGGTATCTCTACTCTAGCTCCAACTGAACCAAAAATAGAGTAGTAACCCTCTTCCACCAACTCAGCTTTGTCCATCTTAGTTGGTGGCGCTATCCAAAGTTTTGTAGGCACTTGTCCTTCGCCTTTTAATACTTCTCCTAGTGCACGATAGTGACCGATATTTGTCATACAACTTCCAACAAAAACCTCATCTATATTTTTAACCCTTTTAGGGTCTGCCAAAATCTCACTAAGAGTTGCTACATCATCAGGATCATTTGGACAACATAGTATCGGCTCTTTGATCTCGTTTAAATCTATCTCTAAGACTGCTGCATACTCGGCATCTTTATCTGCTTTTACCAAAGTCGGATTTTCTAGCCACTTTTTCATCTTATCTGCTCTTCTTTGGAGTGTTGTGGCATCTTCATAACCAGCTTCTACCATAGACTCTAAAAGTGTTATATTTGATTTTAGATACTCGATTACTGGCTCTTTATCTAGCGCAACACAACAAGCTGCAGCACTTCTCTCCGCACTTGCATCACTAAGCTCAAACGCCTGCTCTGCTTTTAGATTTGGTAGTCCCTCTATCTCTAAGATTTTACCTGCAAAGATATTTTTCTTATCTTTTTTAGGAACAGTCAAAAGACCTTTTTGGATAGCAGTATAAGGTATGGCATTTACTAAGTCTCTTAGCGTGATTCCTGGTTGAAGCTCACCTGTAAATCTAACCAAAACTGACTCAGGCATATTTAGAGGCATACTTCCCGTAACTGCGGCAAAGGCGACAAGCCCACTTCCTGCAGGAAATGATATACCTATAGGAAACCTAGTATGAGAATCCCCACCTGTTCCTACGCTATCAGGTAAAACCATACGATTTAACCATGAGTGTATAACGCCATCACCTGGCTTAAGACTTACTCCGCCTCTTGTTGTCATAAAACTCGGAAGTGTGTGTTGCATCTGAACATCACTAGGCTTCGGATAAGCTGCTGTATGACAAAATGTCTGCAAAACCAAATCAGCATTGAAGCCCAAAGCTGCTAACTCTTTTATCTCATCTCTAGTCATAGGTCCCGTTGTATCTTGGCTTCCGACAGTTGAAGTTATAGGCTCTATATACATTCCTGCCCTTACTCCTTCAACACCACAAGCAAGTCCCACTATCTTTTGAGCGTGAGTATAACCGCTTGAGTTGTCTGCTGGTTGTTCTGGTTTTTCAAAAATTTCTTCTGCATCTAAGCCTAATGATTCTCTTGCCTTTGCGGTTAATCCTCTTCCAATTATAAGTGGAATTCTACCGCCTGCTCTGTACTCGTCTGCTAGGGTATTTGGTGTGAGTTTAAATGTAGCAACAACTTCACCATTTTTTTCTATCTTTCCTTCAAATGGATAAACATCTATGATATCTCCTGTTTGGAGTGCTGAAACATCAACTTCTATAGGCAAAGCTCCACTATCTTCAGCAGTATTGAAAAATATAGGTGCTATAGTATTTCCCAAAATCAATCCACCAGTTTTTTTATTTGGAACAAACGGTATCTCTTTTCCTATCCACCACTGCACTGAGTTTATACCTGATTTTCTACTGCTTCCTGTACCTACAACATCACCAACATATGCTACGGCATAACCTTTGGCTTGAAACTCTTTGATTTTTTCTCTTGCATCGGGAAGTTTTTTCTCTAGCATACATTGGGCATGTAGAGGAATATCGCTTCTAGTAAATGCTTCGCTAGCCGGGCTCAAATCATCAGTATTTGTCTCTCCTGGAACTCTTAAAACTGCTACGGTAATTTTTGTAGGGATTGGTTCCTTTGAGGTAAACCACTGGGCTTTTGCCCAAGACTCTAGTACATCTTTTGCATATGAGTTTGTTTTTGCTAACTCTTCGACATCATTGAATGAGCTATATACCAAAATAGTCTTTTTAAGTGCATCGCTAGCGGCAATTGCTACAAATTTATCATCACTGCTAAGCGCATCTACCAAAGGCTGGACATTATAGCCACCAAGCATAGTTCCTAAAATTTCAACCGCTTTAAGAGAAGTGATAGCTACACACTCAACCTCTTTTTTTACGATAGCGTTTAAAAAAGCTGCTTTTACATAAGCCGCATCATCAACTCCTGGGCTTACTCTATGCATCAAGAGTTCCAACAAAACTTCTTGATCTCCCTCGCCTTTTTTAAGTGATTCTACAACTCTGGCAGTTTGCTGTGCATCTAATGGAAGAGGTGGAACACCAAGACTCGAACGCTCTAAAACATGGTCATTATATACTTTTAAATAATCCATACTATAACTCCTAAATTTTAGGATATCTCTAGTAATAGATATCCTTTAGGATTATTGTATCACAAAGTTATTTAAAAATTATAAAATCTCTCTTTGTCCCTTTGAATTTGGAGATGATAGTACCCCTGTAGCTTCAAGTTGCTCTACGATTCTAGCTGCACGGTTGTAACCTATCTGAAGTTTTCTTTGAATGTAGCTGATTGAGCATTTTTTCTCATTTAGGACTATATTTTTTGCATCTTCAAAGAGTTCATCTATCTCATCATCAACACTAGCAGCACTAGAGGTTGCGGATTCGCTCTCTTTCAAAAAACTTTCATCATACTCAACTGGTTGTTGTTTTTTGAGGTATTCTACGACTTTTTCTATCTCATCTTCACTGGCAAATGGTGCATGAAGCCTCACCAATCCAGAGCTTCCCGGAGGTGTAAAAAGCATATCTCCTCGACCAAGCAGTGAGTCGGCACCACTTGCGTCCAGTATAACTTTACTATCTATTTTTTGCCCTACTTTAAAGCTTATTCTTGATGGTAGATTTGCTTTTATAAGACCTGTTACTACATCAACTGAAGGTCTTTGAGTGGCTACTAAAAGATGAATACCACTAGCCCTTGCCATCTGGGCGAGTCTTGAAACATAAAATTCTACCTCTTTACCGCTTGTCATCATCAAATCTGCCAGTTCGTCTATAATGATAACGATATAAGGCAGATGTGGCGCTCCAATCTTCTTGGCTTTTTCATTGTAATTTTCTATATTTTTTGTTTTTGATTGACTGAGTATCTTATATCTTCGCTCCATCTCTGAGACCATATTTGCTAAAGCTATGATTGCATTTTTTGGTTTTGTGATGACTGGAGTCAAGAGATGAGGTATGTCATTGTAGATAGAAAACTCCAACATCTTTGGATCTATCATCAAAAGTTTTAGAGTATCTGGCGAATTTCGGTACAGTAAAGAGAGAAGCATAGCATTTATGCCGACACTTTTACCGCTTCCTGTTGTTCCTGCTATCAAGAGATGTGGAAGTTTTTTCAAATCTGTTACAAATGGATTGCCTACTATATCCTTGCCTAGTGCTATAGTAAGAGGAGATGATGAATTTTTATATATATCACTTTGAAGTATCTCTTTTAGATAGATAGTCTCTATCTTTTTATTTGGCACTTCAATCCCAACGACATCTTTGCCCGGAACTGGAGCTTGGATACGGATAGTCTGAGCCTTTAATGCCATAGCTAGATCATCTTGCAGTGTTAAAATCTTCGAAACTTTTATATGAGGAGCCGGCTTAAACTCAAATGTTGTAACAACAGGACCAGAGTAGGTTCGAACAACATCTCCATCAATCTTAAATCTTCTTAATTTATCCAATAAATCAGATATCTTTTGATCAATTTCGCTCTCATTTACATGTGATTGTCTTTTTGGAGGATCTGTTAAAAATTTTAGTGGCGGAAGTTTATAATTTTTAGGCTTATCAACTTCACCTTGGTCTATCTCTTCAAGTAATTTTTTATTTTCTTCTACAACATCCAAGATTTCAACACCTTGTCTGGTAGTTTTCTCGCCCTCTTTTTGTTTCTCGTCTTTTATCTCTTCTTTTGTCTCACTATTTTTTTGAGTTTCTGCTTTTTGTATAGGTTTTTTTACTTTTTTAGAAACTTCTCTGACTTCAAACTGTTCGCTTTTTTTCTTTGTATTGTTGCTATTTTTAAAATCAAAAGAAGAAAAAATCTCGTCAAAACCTATATCTAACAGCATGACAAAGCATAAAGAGATGATAGCTACTATAGTTATCCAAACTCCAGCGATTCCGATAAAAGATATGATTGATTCTGTTATAGCGTAGCCTATGAGTCCATTTTTATGTATTAGCAAAGATTGAATCATCAACAAAGAGGCAAAAAGGAGAGTTGACGCCAGATAAATCTCCACTCGTCTAGTGTCAAATTTAGTCTGTTTATATACAAAGTAGGATAAAACGATCAATAAGAATGGATAAATATATGAAATATATCCAAACAGATGCAGATTGCCTCTTCCCAACATCGAACCATAAACACCAACTATAGAGGCATCTACTAAAATAGTAGAGATTCCTAAAAAAACAAAAAATGCAACAGCAATAACAAAAATAGTCTCTTTTAAAATGTCAAATCCTTCTAAATATAGATAATAAAAGCGTATTATAGCAAATTACATGTATTTTAGTAGAGACATAGAATTTATCTTTGCGATTGTAGAGAGTGTCGCCTGATAAGAGTTGCTAATCTGTGTAAATTTCATATAAGCCTCTCCTATATCTACATCTGCTACCTGGCTTCTAATAGTTTTGACATTTATGCTTAAAAAATCCGCTCTATCACTAGCATTTTGCAATGCATTTGAGTATGAACCTATCTTTGTATGTAGCTTCTCTATGTGGTCACTTATGTGATCGATTCTAAGTAGAGAGTTTTCAATTCCTGGATTTCTTGGATTGCCTTTAGTGCTATCCATAGAAAATTTTCCATCTCTTACGGCTGATATCATTTTGTCCAAATCTTTAAACAGATCAACACTTGGTTCATCTATTGCTATCGAATTATTTGACATAAAAGAGAGAGAGTTTCCGGTTGTGCTACTGAAATCATCACTAACACTATCATACATAGAAAATTTTATCTTTGTCGATGGATTTGTTTTGTCTTTTATCTCTACTCTTCCTCTGTAATCCAAAGACACATCAACACTATCTCTCGAATTTACAACAGCAGTGTCGTAGCCACTTTTATCATTAGTTGTGGGTATATTGTTTGATACAATCATAGACACAACATCATTTAACTGCTGATATGTCATCTTATTTGCATCAACGACACTTCCATCTGCAGCATAGATATTATAATTTGTTGTTCCACCATCTAGTGAGAATGTTGAACCAGCAGCATGAAAATCTATTTGCACATTATTGTTGCTAGCTCCATTTATATTGTCTAATTTTAAATCAAGAGTCTTTCCATCTAATGATGATACTCCCGAACCATCTACTAGCAATGTCTTGGCTGTTGCATACGAATTGTCAGTTTTATCCACTTGTGACACATTAGAAGTTAATTTATTGCCACTAACTGTGAAATAATTTCTGTCAAATGAGACATTTTCGCTTGAGGCATCCGGGGAAGGATTAAATCCACTTTTTACAAAAGATACAACATTGCTTAAACTATCAACATCAGTATTATCAGTATATGAAGCTACCATACTAAAATCCAATGATTGTTTTCCATTTGTCTTATCTTCTATCTCTATTTGTCCACTACTATTAAGTGAAACATTTACGCTATCTGAGGGCATAAATGAATCTTTTATGCCAGACAAAAGAGAATCAACTGTATCTGCTGTATTTATACCCAACTTATTTTTAAATGAACTTCCATCGCTATTTTTTCCTTGGATATAAAAATATGCGGTAGACTGTGTTGTTCCACCTCCATTATTTAACATCAAGTCTTCTATCGTATCACTAGGTTTCAAAATTTTAGTTTTATCTACATCACTATACATTTTTACATTTGTTGAAACTATCTTTTTATAATCACTATCTTTTCCCAAAAACAGTGAATTTCCATCAACATTGTATGGTAATTTTACATCTGAACCCACCAAGGATGTCATGCTTTGCTCGTTTCCGTTGTAACTTCCATCACTGTTTACAGGCTTTACATCCATGGCTGAACCTGAAAAAAGAAACTCTCCATCTATTGATGTATTTGCTACGCTTACCAAATGATCACGCATAGCACTCAAATCATTTGCTATAGCTTCAAGACTCGTTGGAGAATTTGTTGCATTTGCAGCTTGTATAAGTTTTGCTTTAAATTTTGTCAAAGTATCGCTAAACTGATTCATTGATTCATCAGTGTTGTTCGCAAAAGTTTGAGCTTTAGAACTACTTTTTTTAACTTGACTTAGCGTGGATATCTCATTATTTAGTCGCATAGTATCTACATATATACTACTATCTTCATAACTGTTTTGAATTTTACTGCCTGAAGACATCTGGGCGTTTACATCATAAAGTTTTTTTAAACTATCTTGATAGCTATTTGTGCTATTTTGATAAAAAAGTGAATCCGTTACTCTCATTGTTATATCCTGTTTTGGTGTACACATTGCTCATGCATTTCTATAAGCAATCTTAGTTCCTAGTAACAAAAATATCGGTTTTTTCGCATTTTTATTTAGTTTTTATGAAAAATTATTGTTTTTTTTTAAAAAAAAGTGTACAATGCCTGAAATACATTATTTTAAAAGGATTGTAGAATGAAAAAAGCAGAATTTATTCAAGCGGTTTCTCAGAAAGCTGAACTTTCTAAGAAAGATACTCAAAAAGTTGTTGATGCAGCTCTTGAGGCAGTACAAGAAGCATTGGTTGCTGGAAAAAATGTTAGTTTTATAGGTTTTGGTACATTTAGTACAGCAAAAAGAGCCGCTAGAACAGCGAGAGTTCCTGGAACTGATAGAGTTGTAGATGTTCCAGCCACAACAGCCGTAAAATTTAAAGTAGGTAAAAGACTTAAAGACGCAGTAGCAAAATCATAATTATAGTTGCAAATATAAAAGCTTAGAGAAATGATATAATCACTCTTTAAGCTTTTTTTTTGTATCATTTCAACCTTATTTCAGGTGCCTGAGTGGTGAAACTGGTAGACGCGCTAGACTCAAAATCTTGTGAGCTTTGCTCGTGCCGGTTCGAGTCCGGCCTCAGGTACCATCTTCAATTTTTTTATTTAATTTACTTATAATCATAACTTTGCCATAATGTTACCCACTTAAACTATCAGGAGAAATTATGTTATTTAAAAGTCTTATATCTTTTATGTTGGTTTTATTTTTAAACCCTATTTTTGCAAGCGCATCTACTTTGCCACCACTTAAGGTTGGCATGGAACTTCAATATCCTCCATTTGAAATGAGTGATAAAAATGGAGTACCTAGTGGCATAAGCGTTGATTTGGCAAAGTCGCTTGGAAAGTATCTTGGACGAAAAGTTATAATCGAAAATATAGCTTGGGATGGGTTGATACCATCACTAAAGACTGGAAAAATCGATATCATCATCTCATCTATGACAATCACAGATAAAAGAAAAAAAGTTATAGATTTTTCTATTCCTTATGCGCAATCTGATTTGTGCATATTGGCAAATCCTACCTCTGGTGTAAAAAGTGTCAAAGATTTGAATCAAAAAGGCAAAGTTGTTGCCGTTAAAAAAGGAACTACAGGACATATTTATGCGGTTAATCATCTAAAAAAAGCAAAAGTTTTAGTTTTAGATAAAGAGAGTTCAGCGGTTTTGGAAGTTATTCAAAAAAGAGCTGATGCATTTATATATGATCAATTAACCATATATAGAGATTGGGAAAACCATCCAAAAACAACTGTTGCACTGCTTCAGCCTATCACAAAAAAGCCTGGATATTGGGGAATTGCTTTAAGACAAAATCAACCAAAACTAAAAGCAAAGATAAATGAGTTTATAAAAAAAGCAAAGAGCGATGGTACATTTGATAAGTTGGCATATAGATATCTAAAGGATATCAAAAAGACATTTGTTAAACTGAACATACCATTTTTCTTTTAGGAAAAGACTATTAAACTAAAACAATTTTTTATACAGGAACTCGACTATAAAGAAGACGTAAAGGTAAAATCTATCGTTTACATCTTCAATTTTATACTGCTTTTTTTGATAATCGGCATCTTTTTTTATTTTATGTTTAAAGGAACAAGCTATAATTTTAACTGGGGCAGTGTCTATGAATATAGACAAAAATTTATAGATGGATTTCTAACAACTATCTACATATCTTTCTTCTCTCTTGTTCTTAGTTTTTTTATCGGTCTCTTTTTTGCATATGGACAAAATTCAAAAATAATTTTACTAAGATTTTTTTCTAGATTTTATATCGAGACTATTAGAGGGACGCCACTTTTAGTTCAAATTCTTATATTTTTTTATGTGATAGCAGCAAATATAGGACTGGACAATAGATACATTGCCGGTGTGCTTATCTTAGCGTTATTTTCAGGTGCTTATATAAGTGAAATCATGCGTGCAGCGATATTTAGCATATCAAAAGAGCAGTACGAAACAGGACTTTCACTTGGCTTTACACCTTTTCAAACATATAGATATATCATCTTTCCTCAAGCATACAAAAGAATAATACCTCCATTAACAGGTCAATTTGCATCTATCATCAAAGACTCTTCTTTGCTTTCCATCATATCTGTAAATGAGTTCACCATGAATGCACAAGAGGTAAATTCATATACTTTTTCAACTCTTGAGAGCTATATACCTTTGGCTATAGGATATCTTTTGCTTACCTACCCTATATCTTTATATTCAAGACGATTAGAGAAAAAGATGAAGGATTAAAGATGTACAAAATTCTCCTCTTAGAAGATGATGAAATTCTATCGCAAACATTAAAAGAACTCTTGGAGGCAAAAAAATATGAAGTTTCAATAGCAAAAAATGGAAATATAGCATTAGATATTTCATATGAGCAAGATTTTGATCTCTATCTCCTGGATGTAAATGTACCATTTTTAAATGGGTTTGATTTTTTAAAGGAGTTAAGAGATAGTGGTGATAGAACTCCTGCTTTTTTTATCACTGCTTTACGAGATCTAAAATCACTCTCTCTTGGATTTAGTTCAGGTGCGGATGATTATATAAAAAAGCCTTTTGATTTTGATGAATTGCTTATAAGAATCGATGCTAAACTAAATGTTAGCGACTCAAAACTCACATATAAAAATATCATATACAACACGCTTGATGACACCATAACCATAGATAACAAACCCGTGGAAATTCCTTTGATTGATAAGAAGATATTTCTTTTACTTTTTAAAAACATGGGTAAAATCGTTGACAAAAACAGCATATTTGAGATCATGGACAAGCCCACTGATTTGGCTCTTAGGGTTCATATTTCAAAGATAAAGAAAAAACTTATGGTTAATATATCAAACATAAGAGCACAAGGATATCGCCTTGAAGAGGTATGAGAGAGAGTCTTTTTTAAAGAGTTTTTTACTTTTCTTTACAACACTTCTTATTTTAAATAGTGTCATATTTTACCTCTACTTTAGGGAACAAAAAATATCTCTACATGTAGAGATATTTAACAAAATAAAACTCTATAACTATAACTTCAAAGACAACTCTATAAAGATAGATATCGTACCTATCAAGAAAAGAGATGAGATGTATATACTACACATAACAAAAGATAAAATTTTTGCCTATTTTGATATACCAAATTCAAAAAAAAGTTCACTTGAAATCATATATCCATATAAAAAGTATCTAAATTCTTTAGAAGAGATTCGTAAAAACAGTCTATTTTACTATGCAATTAGTAGCTTTATACTTCTAATTTTATCTATAATTTTCTCAATCTATGCCATCAATCCACTAAAAAAAGCTCTATATTTGCTAGATGAATTTTTAAAAGATATCATCCATGACTTAAATACTCCAATCTCTTCTATATTTTTAAATCTTAAAATCTTAAAACAGACCGACTCTGTTGAAGCGATAAAAAGGGTTGAGTACTCTACTAAAAAAATTGGCTCTCTTTATGGAAATTTAGAAGCGATCATTTCAAACAATCCACTAACCAAAGAGGAAGTAGATATAGAAGATTTGATTTTACAAAAAATTGAGTATTATAAATATCTATATCCTAGCATAAACTTCATAATCAATATCCAAACAAAGACTATATATACTTCACAAGATGGGATAGAGAGAATCTTAGATAACCTAATCTCAAATGCCTGCAAATACAATAGAGAAAATGGCAAAGTAAATATAACTATAGATGAAGACAAACTAAGCATAGAAGACACAGGAATAGGCATCAAAAATCCCAAAAAAGTATTTAACAGATACTACAAGGAGACTCAAAGAGGCATAGGATTAGGATTAAATATAGTCAAAAAACTTTGCAATAAACTTGGGTACAAGATAGAGATAAATAGTATATATGGAATTGGTACAAAATTCGAGGTAACACTTAGGTAACACTTCTATGTCATAATTTCATCACAGGTAGCCTAGATTTGCGTGCGCTAGGTTATCTGTACTGCAACCAAAACAAAGGATAAAAGATGAAAATAAAAGTTTTAATTATTGGAGCGTTATTAACGCTATCAAGTTCAATATATGCAGCAGATGTTGCTACAAGTACAGATACAACAACACAAACAACAGCAACTTCAAGCGATGCAACTGTAAACACAGATACGAGTAGCGATCAAGAGATAAAAACAACCGATACCATTGATGATCTGATTCAAAAAATGAATAGAGCACAGACTAAAAATAGATATAGGTATATGAATGCCATTAAAAACAAAATTGCTTTATCAAAGCAAAATGAAAGAGAAGAAAAAATCAAAGAAGTTATGGATAAAATCCAAGAAAAAAGATCAAATATGCAAGAACACATGCAAGAAGAGCATGCAAAAGAAAATAATGCACGAGAAAATGCTACTCAAAATATGGAAAATCACATGGATTCTTCAATGGGAAACATGGAATCAAGCATGGGTAATGGTGGATTTGGTGGTGAAATGGGTGGAAATTCAGACAGCAGTTCAGAAGGCGGCATGGGCGGAGGCAACTCAGGCGGTGGCATGGGCGGTGGCTCAGAAGGCGGCATGGGCGGAGGAAGATTTTGATGAAAAAAATATCTCTACTAGCTGTTTTTACCATTGTTTTGCTTGGTGGATGTGCCCAGAGTTCGCTTCCGCAAGATACGGATAGAGATGGTATTCCAAACTATATGGATATTTGCAAAAATACCCCTGCTTTAGCACCGGTAGACAAGTTTGGATGCGCTTTAGATACGGATAGAGATGGTGTCATAAATATTTATGACAAATGTCCAAATACACCTTTTTTAGCAACTGTTAATTCCAATGGATGCACAACCAACTAAGATAAATATTTTTCCCTGTCAGTTGGCAGGAAAATCCTAATGAAAACTATTTACAAGACTTCCAACAAGCAGATTCCATCCATCTACTAGTACAAAAATAAGTAGTTTAAATGGCAAAGATATCATAACCGGTGGCAACATCATCATACCCATACTCATAAGAACAGAACTAACAACCATATCTATAACTAGAAATGGAAGATAGAGCAAGAAGCCTATCTCAAAAGCTGTCTTTAGTTCACTTATCATAAATGCTGGAACTGCTGTAGTAAGTGGAACATCTTGGATATTTTTCGGATTTTTTAATTTCCTAATTCTAAAAAAAAGTGCCAAATCTTTCTCTCTAGTATTTCTTATCATAAATGATTTAAATGGCTCAACTGCTTTTGTAAAAGCCTCTTGATATCCTATCTTTTTTGCTAAATAGGGCTTTACCGCTGTATTGTATGATTTTGTAGCAACTGGTTGCATTATAAAAAATGTCAAAACTAAAGCCAAAGAGACCAATATATTGTTTGGTGGCATTTGTTGAGTTCCAAGGGCTTGCCTAAGAAATGAAAATACTATGATAAGTCTTAGAAAACTTGTCATTATAAAAAGAATAGATGGAGCTAAAACCAGGATGGTTAAAACAACTAAAAGATTTAGGCTTGTAACTAGCTGTTGTGGCGTTGTAGGTGCACTTAGCGAAAGATTTACCGTAGGTATAGCATCGGCTCCAAAAATACCAATAGGAATCAAAACCAATATAAAAAACAGACTTTTTTTCAACTACTTCTCTTGTTTTTTAATGTCTAAAATGCTCTTCTTAGCTCTATTTTGATTGTTATTTGTGATGGAGAAAAATCTCATCTCTACCCTTCTGTTTTTTGCTCTCCCTTGCTGTGTTGCATTGGAAGCTATAGGATCATATTGTGCTTTTCCACCTGCTAGTAGCCTTTTTGGTGCAATTTTATCCTTTATAAGCTCTTTTACAACACTTACTCCTCTGGCAGTTGAAAGGTCCCAATTATCTCTATATGGAGATTTGGCATCTGGTGCGCCATCATCTGTATATCCAATAACATTTATACGCAAACTCTGTGGCAATTTCTCCACGATGAGCGCAATTCTTTTCAAAAATAGTATGGCATCCTGATTTTCAATCTGAGCAGAACCAGGCTTAAACAAAAGGGCACCAGGCAATCTTATAACAAATCCACTCTGAGCCTCTTCTAGTGTTACTTGAGGAGAGCCTGTGGCTTTGAGTATCTCATTTACCTCTTTTATGGTTTTACTAATCGCTGCATTTACACTATTTGTTGTTCTGTCTTTACTTTTAACTCTTACTCTTTCGAGTTGTTGTTGTTTTTCCCTACTTATATCCATCTTGGTACCACCCTCAAGTACACTTAGTGCACCTGCAAGTGAACCTATAGCTTCTTGAACCTTCTTCGCATCCATTGTGGACATAGAGAGCAATAAAACAAAAAAACACAATAAAAGAGACATAAGGTCACCAAATGCTGCCAGCCAACCTGGCATACACTTAGGACAATCACAAGGTTTTGCTTTTTTAGCCATTTATCATCCTAATTAAACTGACTTTCTCTCTCTTTTGGAGGTAAGAAAGATAGTAGTTTTCCCTCTAAGGTTCTAGGATTGTCACCAGACTGTATAGCCATAATTCCCTCTATAATTAGTGTTTTTACAAGTATCTCATCACTATCTCGTATAAGAAGTATATTGGCAACTGGTGCACCAATTATATTTCCTATCATAGCACCATACATTGTAGTAAGCAAAGCAACAGCCATTGACGGTCCAATCGCGGAAGGGTCAGACATATTTAAAAGCATAGCGACTAGTCCTATCAAAGTTCCTATCATTCCCATCGCACCTGCAAAACCACCCATCTGGTCAAAAATCTGAGCATTTGCCTTATGTCTTTCGCTGGTTTGATCCATATCTATTTCGAGCATATCTCTGATAGTATCTGGTTCATTACCGTCAACCGCCATAGAGAGCCCTTTTTTTAAAAATTCATTTGATTCATTATTTGCATCTGTTTCAAGCGCCAAGATACCATCTCTTCTGGCCTTAGTAGAATATTCGACCATTTTTTTTATAAGCTCGGCTATATCATCCTGTGGAGGTTTTATGGCAATCATAAAATATTTAACCAAACTCTTCATTTGCTCCATTTTAAAGCCAACAAGAAGAACACCGATAGTACCACCAAATACAATCAGAACAGAAGGTATATCAATATAAGGACCGATACCAACACCCATAGCCATTGCACCAAAAAGAAGCGCTAAAGTAAGTACTAAACCAACTACGGTTCCTAAATCCATGTTTTAACCTTTGAGATAATTAGACTTTCTCTATTAAAGTCTACCGGCTTATTTTATGTTTATTTGGGTTAAAAGATGATTAAACCAACTTAAACATCTCTTCTTTAGCCCATTTAAAACAAATTTTAGTTATAATTTGATCTTACGCACTATAACATCGGTCATTTATCTATATAATTTAGGAGATTAACTTAATGAATATTTCAATTGCTATTATGGCAGCTGGATTTGGCACTAGAATGAAATCAAAAATTCCAAAAGTTCTACACAAAATCAGTGGATATGAGATGCTATACCATACTATAAAAGAGTCAAAAAAGATAACAGATGATATAACGGTTATCTTGTATCATCAAGCTGATTTAGTAAAAAAAGAGATGAGCAAATACTTTACTGATATAACTTATATAATTCAAGATGTCGAAAACTACCCAGGAACTGGCGGAACTTTAAGAGGTTTGAAGCCAAAATATCCAAAAATTTTGGTATTAAATGGCGATATGCCACTTCTTGAAGCAAAAGATATGCTCCTTTTTACAAAAGAAGATTACAGAGTCATCATGAGTAGCTTCAACTGTAAAAATCCAAGTGGATATGGCAGAGTTATCTTAAACGAACAAAATGAAGTCCAAGAGATAGTCGAAGAGAAGGATTGTACAAAAGAGCAAAAAGAGATAAAGAGTGTAAATGCTGGGGTTTATCTATTTGCCGTAGATTTTTTAAAAGAAAATTTGCCAAATTTAACAAATAACAATATGCAAAATGAGTACTACATCACTGATTTTATCAAAATTGCTAAATCTAAAAATATAAAAGTAAAAGCCATAGAGGTTGATGAAGATACATTTATGGGTGTAAATTCAAAATATCACCTCTCGCAAGCAGAATTTTTGATGCAACAAAGAATCAAAAGAAAATTCATGGAAAATGGCGTCATTATGAGGCTACCTGAAACCATATATATAGAGTCCAGCGTCAAAATAAGCGGGGAAAGCATCATAGAAAATGGTGTAAGCCTACTTGGAGATAGCGAAATCATAGACTCTCACATCAAAACAAACTGTGTCGTGCAAGACTCTATCATCGAAAACTCAGACATTGGTCCAATGGCAAGAATCAGACCGCAAAGCCATATAATCAACACTCATATAGGCAACTTTGTAGAGGTAAAAAAATCAAATCTAAATGGCGTAAAAGCAGGACATTTAAGCTATCTAGGCGACAGTGAAATAGATGAGGGAACAAACATAGGTTGTGGCACTATCACTTGCAATTATGATGGCAAAGCGAAATACAAAACAATCATCGGTAAAAATGTATTTATCGGCAGCGATACTCAACTCGTTGCTCCTGTAAAAATCGAAGATGATGTCATCATAGCTTCTGGCACAACCGTAACAAAAGATATACCAAAAGGCTCACTTGCTATCAACCGAGCACCACTTAAAGTTATAAATGACTTCTTTTATAAATATTTTGGCAAAAAACAGTGAATGATTTACTACTAAACAAAAAGATTCTCATAGGAGTTACCGGCAGCATTGCTATCTATAAAACTCTTGAACTCATAAGGCTTTTGATAAAATCCGGGGCTACTGTTAGAGTTATCATGAGTGAAGAGGCAAAGAGATTTATAACTCCTTTAACATTTGAGGCGATTAGTCAAAACGAAGTTCTACATGTACAGAGCGAAAGCTGGGCAAATGACAACAACCATATACACATTGGAAAATGGGCAGATCTCTTTGTGGTTGCACCGATCACAGCTAACAGCATAAACAAAATCTCGAACGGCATAGCAGACAATCTACTACTTCAAACTCTACTAGCATTTAATAAGCCTGTCATCATAGCACCCTCAGCCAATACAAATATGTTGCTACACCCAAGCACCTCCCAATCACTAAAAAAACTACAAGATTTCGGATACAAAATCGTTGATGCACAAAACAAGCTTTTAGCTTGCAATGACAAAGGAATCGGCGCAATGGCAGAGCCTATCGAGATATTTTACAATATATCCCAATCTCTTCTACTTGATAATTTTTGGAAAAACAAGGAGTTAGTTGTCACTGGAGGCGGTACAAAAGAGAAGATAGATGATGTCAGATACATAACCAATAATTCAAGTGGAAAGATGGCAAAATCTATATCTTTGGCGGCTTACTACCTTGGTGCCAAAGTCACATTTATAACAACCAAAGAAGCTAGAAACCTTCCAAATGAGATTAAGATTATTCACACTCCAGGTTCTGAAGAAATGTTTAGCGCACTAAAATCAAATCTCAAAAAAGGTGCTTATCTTTTTATGACTGCTGCAGTTAGCGACTATACATGTAAAGAAAAATTTAGTGGAAAGTTAAAAAAGAGTGTATTAGGAGAAGAGTTTTCTCTAAAGATGGTTAAAAACAGAGATATCCTAAAAGAGATAGACAAAACAGAGATAAAAGCTATAGGTTTTAAAGCAGAACTTGACAAAAAAAGTGCTAAAAACAGTGCTAAAAATATGCTTATAGAGAAAAATTTACACGCTGTATGCCTAAATATTTTAGGAGAGCAAAATGGTTTTGGAAGTGATAAGAATGAGATAACCATCATAAAAAAAGAGAGTGAAAAAACTTTGAAACTAGATAGCAAACTAAATATAGCGTTTAAAATCTTAGATGAACTAAAAGAGAGATAAATTGAACACTCCAAAACACATAGCAATCATCATGGATGGAAATGGCAGATGGGCAAAAAATCAAGGTAAAATTCGCACTTTTGGTCATAATGCTGGAGCAAAAAAAGTTGTTGAGATAACCAAAAAAGCTTCTGATTTGGGTATCGGTTATCTGACTCTCTACTCATTTAGTACAGAAAATTGGAAAAGAGAGCAGAGTGAGGTTGATTTTTTGATGAAACTTTTGTCTAAATTTTTAAAAAGAGAGTTAAAAACACTCATGCAAAATAACATAAAATTTAGAGTTATAGGAGATATATCAAAATTTTCCAATAATCTGCAAAAGACCATCAATCAAACAATAGATAAAACAAAAAACAATAGTGGCTTAACTCAGATTTTAGCTATAAATTATGGCTCCAAAGATGAGATAATCAGGGCTATCAAAAAAATGAAAACAGAAGAGATAGATGAAGAGAGCTTCTCAAAACTCCTTGACACTTCTGATTTTCCTGATGTTGACCTTCTCATAAGAACCGGAGGCGAAAAGAGGCTTTCAAACTTTTTGTTGTGGCAAAGTGCTTATGCTGAACTTTTCTTTTCAGATACTCTCTGGCCAGCTTTTTCTATGCAAGAGTTTGAAGGCATAATCGAAAATTTTAAAACCAGGGAGAGAAGATTTGGAGGCATTTGATTTGAATATTGTACTTTTTGTTGTTTTAGGTTTAGCTATAGGCTCTTTTTTAAATGTTCTAATTCTTAGAACTCCAAAAGGAGAGAGTATCTCTTTTCCTGCTTCTCACTGTCCAAAATGCAAAACTCCTTTGAAATTTTATCACAATATACCGCTGCTTTCTTGGATATTTTTAGGAGGAAAGTGTGCTTACTGCAAAGAGAGTATCTCCATCCAATATCCGCTAGTTGAGCTTACCACTGCCATTATATTTACCATAGGATATATCAAAAGTGGAGACTTGGTACAGGGGTTGGTATTGGGGTTGCTTTTTTCTCTACTGTTTGCACTTAGCATTATAGATCTTAGGTATAAAGCTGTGCCAGATATCATCAGTTTTCCCACACTTTTTATCTCATTTTTTGCAAGAGATTTTTTAAGCAGCTTTCAAGATGCGCTTTTGTTTGCTGGAGGTTTTACACTTCTTAGGATGATAGTATCTTGGGTTATAAAAAAAGAGGCAATGGGAGAGGCTGATATCATCATCGCTGCTATCATAGGTGGTGTATTGGGTATAAATCTTGGATTGAGTGCCATATATATCTCTGCTATTATTGCACTTCCTGCCTTTTTGATTGTTGGAAAAAGAGGTTTTCATCTTCCTTTTATCCCTTTTTTGACACTTGGTCTATTTATAACTTGGCTACTAGAGCAACCCATATTAAATTTATTGGATAAAATTTATGGCTAGAGTCAATAATTATCTATTTAGTGCTTTTATATCTATATTTAGCTCACTATTTTTTATACTTTTTTCTATAATTTCTGTCATATTTTTTATAAAATTAGCTAGCGTAACCTCTATAATACAGATAAACTTCATCGAACTGATAACACTTTATATATATTTGGTTCCAAAGCTTCTTTTATATACAATGCCTATCTCTTTTTTTATATCTCTTTGTATCACCCTATATAACTTATCAAACGAAAATGAGTTAATTGTGCTTTTTTCACTCGGTCACTCACCTAAAAAATTGTCAAACTTTTTTCTAACTATTGCATCTTTTTTCTCTTTTTTGATGATTGTAAATATCATAATTCTTATACCTCTATCAAAACAGTTAAATAACAATTTTTTGGAGTATAAAAAAGCACAGGCAAAATTCAATATACAAGAGAGTAAATTTGGACAAAAGTTTTCAAATTGGTTGGTTTATATAGATAAATCAAACAAAAAACATATATACACCAATGTAACCCTGTACCAAAAAGAGATTCAAAAACATGCTTCAAAGCTGATATTGGCAAAAAAAGCATTTATCCAAAATAGTGATGGAACACTTAGACTCACACTAGAAGATGGAAAAGCATTTAAATTGGAAAAAGAGAAAATAGTACAAGTAGATTTTAAAAAAATGTATATAAATTCTAAAAATCGAGAAAATATAGGATATATGCAAACCATACAAGACTATTGGAAGCTGGCATTTAAAAATAAAAAAAGGGCATATGATTTTGCTTTTTTCATTTTAATAGCACTTTTTCCACTAAGCAGCACATATCTTGCCATTGCACTTGGTACCGTAACATCTAGATATAGTAGTAGTGGTATATATCTGTATATGTTTCTTTTTACTATCAGCTACTTTTCGTTGACAATTTTACTTGCAAATTTAGAAGCATTTAGCGCGATATTTTTGGTCTCAATCATCACAACTGTTTTTTCATATCTTATTTATAAAAGAAGAGTCAGGCAAAAGTTTTGATTTTTAAAAGAGTTAAGATAAGATTTTGTTATGATGGCACATTTTTCTATGGTTCACAAATACAAAAAGGCAAATCACTACCAACTGTCATGGGGACATTCAAAAAAGCACTATTAAATTTGGGTATCAATGAAACTCCACAATCAAGTGGCAGGACAGATAGAGGCGTACATGCACTAAACCAAATATGCCACCTAAATGTACCAAATTTTTTCTTTGATCTTCAAAGACTAAAAAAAAAGCTAAACAATTTTTTATCTCCACATATCTATATAAAGGATATAGAGTTTACTAGAGCAAATTTTCATGCCAGATTTGATGCTAAAAGCAGGGTATATAGATATATCGTCTCCTTATCAAATTACAATCCTCTTTTGGCAAATTATTGTACTTTTATTGACAAACTAGATTTAAATCTCATAAATCAAGGTTTGAAAATCTTTGAGGGAGAGCATAATTTTGGATTTTTCAAAAAACAAGGAGCCAATAACAGAAGCGATATCAGAATTTTATATAGATCTTTTGCATATCAAAAAGGTAACTTCGTCATTATATACTTTAGAGGAAATAGCTTTCTAAGAAGTCAAATAAGGCTAATTTGTGGCTTTTTATTTGAGCTGGACAAAAAGAGATTAACGCTAAATGACCTAAAAAAACAGTTGGATTTAGAGACAAGAGTCACCACCGCATTAGCCCCACCAAATGGACTATATCTTTCTAAGATATATTATTAGCTATAAA
This sequence comes from Campylobacteraceae bacterium, assembly GCA_026988975.1. GTDB lineage: Bacteria > Campylobacterota > Campylobacteria > Campylobacterales > Sulfurospirillaceae > JAADIZ01. The sequence goes on along the minus strand of JALSKH010000048.1, from coordinate 68,649 downwards.
AACCTCTTTTATATCTCCAAACAACTCTTCGCCATCATAAAGTGATGTTCTATTTTTGACTATATGACTACTGCTTGGGTCAAAAATAAACATATCTGAGTCATGTCCGACTTGAATCTCACCTTTTTTCTCTAAGCCTAATACTTTTGCCGGATTTTTAGAACAAACTTTGAGCAAATCCCACAATGGCAAATTTTCACCTTTAACTAAAGCCGTATATGCCAGTTGAAAAAACTCTTCGATTGAACCGATACCAAAAGCTGCTTCCCAGAAAGCAACATCTTTGTATAGTACAGATTTTGGAGAGTGGGAAGATGTTAGTATGTCTATGTTGCCATTTTTTAGCTCTTCTATAATCTTTTTTCTCTCTTGTTCATCTCTTAGAGGAGGAAGAAGTTTTGCATAGGTATTAAAACCGTCACAAGATTTATCATTTTTTAGCAAATGGTGTATGCTGACTTCACTATAGAGTCTTTTGCTTTCTTTTTTAGCACTATTGATGATCTCCAAAGATCTTTTTGTGGATATTCCTTGGAAAACAACACTACAATCAAGCTCTTTTGCGATCTCAACCATTTTTGCAACTTCAGCACTTTCAGAAAATTTTGAAATCCCAGAAAGTCCTAATTTAAAAGATATTTCTCCCTCATTCATAACTCCCAAATCATCCAAATCAGGATCATAACAGAAACAGAAAAATGGGCTATTTTTCATATGAGCATATTGCATACCTCTTTTTATCAGATTTGAGTTTACATCTGAACTACCATATATAGCAGTTGCACCGTTATTGATTAAGGTAGCTATATTGTTGAGTTTATCATTTTTATCATTTGTCAAAGGAGCTGAAATTTTTAGATTTATGATTGATTTGTCAAAAGTAGGCTTCAAAAAATCAAGAAGTGTTGAGCTATCTAATCTTGGCGTAAAATCAGAGACTATTACCGCTGTTGTTACCCCACCTTTTTTAGCGCTACTTGAGAGTTTGTCCAAGTTAGTTTTAGATAGAACACTATTTGCCAATCTAACATTTAAATCTATCAAACCAGGGAGCAGATAAGCCCCATTAGCATCATATACTTCATATTCGCTTCTACTTTTTATCTCTTTTTTTATCTCTAAAATTTGTTTGTTATCAAATAGTACATCAACCTTAGTCTCGCCATTTTCTTTGATTATCGTAGCATTTTTTATCAATCTCATTTTAACAAATCCCTTAAACTCTCTTTTGGATTTTTACCCATCAAAATCTCTTCAACCTCTCTGGCTATAGGGGTATAGATATGGTTATTGTCACTTAGTTTCAATACAGCTTCGGTAGTCAAAACTCCCTCAGCCACCTCCCCTAAGTCATCAAGTATATCTTCTATTTTTTTACTCTTTGCAAGCTCAAGTCCCACTCTAAAATTTCTTGAAAGTTCACTTGACGCAGTCAAAAACAGATCCCCAGCACCACTTAAGCCCATAAATGTCTCATCTTTTGCACCAAAAGCTTTTCCAAACCGAGACATCTCTACCAAACCCCTTGAGATTAGGCTTGCTCTGGCATTATTACCTAACTCTAAACCCATGCAAATTCCACTCGCGATTGCTATGATATTTTTATATGCACCACAAATTTCGGCACCTATAACATCGTCACTTACATATGTTTTTATAAAACTCGGGAAAAAACTGCAAAATTCCTTTGCTAGTTCCTCATTTTGAGAGTTAATCACAACAGCCGTAGGAAGAGATTTGATAACCTCACTTGCAAATGACGGACCAGATAGAAAAGCTAAATTTTCTACCGGAATATACTTTGCAAAAATCTCATTTAAAAATTTTCCACTTTTTCTTTCGATTCCTTTTGCTGCTACTAAAATTTTTTGTCCACTGTATACAAAATTGTTCTCTAGCCACTCACTCACAACTTGTGATGGAATGGTAAAGACAAGATATTCGCACTTTAACGCCTCTTTTAGTGTTACGAAATTTTCTATCTCTCTTTTGGTTCTTGATGTAATCATACATGTAGAGTTTTTTGAGATAGCAAACTGTAGAGCCCTCCCCCATTTTCCTGCACCAATCACTGCTATACTCATATCTTTTTGCTTAGCTCCATTTTGAATTTTTTGATATCTTTTCTGCTACCAAGCATCACCATCAAATCTCCAGCTTTTATCTTGTGGCGAATTGCTTTGGAAAAAAATACAAACTCATCATCATTTTTTTTATCAAGTAACCCCAAAAAGATAAGATTATAAGTTTGAGATAAGTCAACACTACTAAAATACATACCATCATACAAAGAGCCCTCATCTACTGTCAATTCTGTAATCGATATTTTATTGTCTATGCGCGTAAAGATATCTAGTACTTTTGAAACTCTTGGTTTTTTTATTATTCTAAAAATCTTCGCTGCTCCAACACTATGTGGACTTATAGTACGATTTGCCCCAGCTAAAAGCATCTTTTTTTCATCTTCCATTTTTTTTATTTGGGTTAAAATTTTTAAATCTTTATCTATATTTCTAGCCGTTAAAGTCACAAAAAGATTTAGGCTATCATCATCACTGGTGCAAAAAAGTGCTTCTACATCACCGCCTATGCCTATATCTTCAAATATTTTGTCATCATCAAGCGATATATGCCTTGCAAAATAACCTTCTGCATTTGCATTTGCTACTTGCAATGGATTTTCATCTATAATTTCAAGCTCAAACTCATCATCATTTAAGAGTTTAGCAATCTCTTTGCCAGTCTTTGTGTAGCCAAATATGATAGCTTTTTTCATGCAAACTGCCTTCTGATCTCATTTCCTATTCTATTTATATAGACCTCTTTACCTATAACTATGAGTGTATCATTTGCTTCAAATTCATACTCACTATGGCTGGGATTAAATACAAAATGGCGAATATTTCCATTTTTTAAAACTGCTATTGTTGTGATGTTTAGATCATCCAACCCCAAATCATCTATACATTTACCAACAAAACTACTACCCTCCAATATATCTATACCATCAAGAGTAATGTCACTATCTTGGATCAATATATTGTCTATCACATCAAATTTAACGGGATTTCCTATGTATTCAACCGCTACTTCGGCAACAGTTTCATATGGAAAGACAATATGATTTGCTTTTGCAATTTTAAACTTTTTGATATTTGCATAACTATTTGATCTTGCGATCACTTCTATATTTTTATCGTGTGCCTTTATAGTCAGCAAGATGGAGAGGTTTAGAGCATCACTTTGCGTCAATAGGATAACTTTTTCAACATCATTTTCAAAAACGAGACTCTCAATAGTGTCATAATTTGAAGCATCTGCCTGCATATAGAGGTACCCTAATTCTCTAGCTTTTGCCATACTTGCTGGATCTTTATCAACAACTATAAATCTCTTGTGATTTTTCTTTAATTCATCAGCTAAAACTTGACCCATTCTACCAAAACCAAATATCACTATGAGCCTTGAGAGTTTATGAGCTTCGGTTAAAAGTTTATTTTCTCTTAAAATCTCTATCTTTTCAGAAAGTGCGTTTGTAACTATAGAAGTTGCAAGCACAAGTATCAAAAAACCTCCACCTACTAGAAAAACCGTGATGACTTTTCCCGTTAAAGTAACTGGAGTTATATCTCCATATCCAACAGTTGTTATCGTTATAATCGACCAATATATTGCATCTAGGTATGAGGTTATGTGAGGATTATTGCCTGTTCCTTCGACAACATACATGATTGTTGATGAGAGAAAAATGGCAAATAAGCCTATGAGAAAAAGGAAATTAAATTCAAACTTTTTATCTGATAAAACTCTTAAAAATGAGTTTAAACTTTTTGTATATCTAAAAATCTTAAAAAGCCTAAATATTAAAAACACCCTCAAGACTCTAGCGGCTCTATATGTAGGCAGTATCGCTAAAAGATCTATGATAGACATAGGTGAAAATATATAAGAGAGTTTTTGTTTTAAGATAATTTTCAATATTTTAAAGAATTTGGGCTTTTGATCTAACTCTATCATTTTTTCATGATACTTAATAATCATACTACCTAAATCTGCACTTATCCAAAACCTGCCTAGCCACTCAAAAATAAATACAGAAACTGTAATATTTTCTATAAATTCAAAATAAAAAGGCGTGGGATGACTGATATCATATATCAAAATTGCAACACTCAAAAAAATCAGTGTTATTATCAAAAAGTCAAAATATGTCTTGATATTAGATCTTGGATTTTCCAACAAATCGTATATAAAACTTTTTATCTTTTTATATCTATCATTTGAGTCTAAAAAATAGGCAAAAGAGATAAAAAGTTTTGCAAACATTTACTCTATCCCAACTCTTTTTTTAAAAGTTCATTGACTTTTGCCGGATTTGCTTTTCCCCGGCTTGCTTTCATAACTTGTCCTACAAAAAATCCAAAAAGTTTCTCTTTGCCATCTTTGTATTGTTGGACTTTATCTCCATTTGCAGAAATTATCTCATCGATAATAGCCTGAATAGCACCATCATCACTCACCTGCTTCAAACCTAGTTTTTCTATAGCATCGTCCACGCTTATATCGTTTTCCATCAAATAATCAAGAACATCTTTTGCGGCTTTACCGCTAATAGTTGAATCTTCTATCCTTTTAACCAGTGTTGCAAGTTTTGCCGAGTCAACAGGAGAAGTAAGAATTGTTACATCACCCCCTAATCTTGCTGGAAGTTCAACTGTTAGCCAAGTTGTACTGAGTTTTGCACCTGCTCCTCTTTTTAGCATATCTTCAAAGAATCTTGCTGTTTCAACACTGCTAGTTATAACGCTAGCATCGTACTCTTTTATGCCAAAATCTTGTATAAATCTAGCTTTTTTTGCATCTGGCAGTTCTGGTATCTTTTTGTATTTTTCCATCATATCATCAGGAATGATCACCGGCAAAAGATCTGGATCTGGAAAATATCTATACTCATCACTATCTTCTTTGCTTCTCATGCTTTTTGTGATGCCTTTAGCAGTGTCAAAAAGTCTGGTTTCTTGCACAACTTCCTGCTCATAGACTCCATCTTCCCAAGCATCGCTCTGTCTTTGTATCTCAAACTCTATCGCTTTTTGGATAAACTTAAAAGAGTTTAGATTTTTAATCTCTGCTCTAGTGTATAACTTCTCTTCACCTTTTGGACGGATAGAGATATTTACATCGCATCTGAAACTACCCTCTTGCATATTTGCATCACTGATATCTAGATATCTTACGATCGCGTGTAGTTTTTTGAGGTATCTTATCGCCTCATCTGCACTTCTCATATCTGGCTCACTCACTATCTCTAGAAGTGGTGTCCCTGCCCTATTTAGATCAACATAACTCTCATTTCCCTGATGAGTATTTTTGCCTGCATCCTCTTCAAGATGGGCTCTTGTAACTCCAATTCTTTTGCTACTTCCATTTTCAAAGTCTATAATGACTTCTCCACCTTCTACTATAGGAATTTCAAATTGGCTGATTTGGTAACCCTTTGGGAGATCAGGATAAAAGTAGTTTTTTCTGTTAAAAATTGATTTTTTATGGACTGTGGCGTTAATTGCTGTTCCAAAAGATATAGCCTTTTTTACTGCTTCTACATTCAGGACAGGCAACGCACCAGGCAACGCCAAACAGACTGGGCAGACATTTTTATTTGGCTCATCCCCAAAACTAGTAGGACAAGAGCAAAAAATCTTTGTTTTTGTATTTAATTGAACATGAACTTCTAAACCGATAATAACTTCAAACATCTATAAAACCTTTAGTTTTTGTACTAGACTTCTTTTAAAACTATTTCGTGAGGCTCAGACCAACGGGAGGATTTACCCTCTAAGAAATAGTTTTAAAAGAAGTCTGGCAAGAGTCTATTTTAGCATTAATTTCTTTTAAGTTCTCTAAATGTAGTCTGTTTATTCTGTTTGTTTTGTAAGTTTTTCCAGTAGTTGTGTCTGTTTTTTCATCTCTTTGAGTTTATCCACCTGAATCTGTGCTACTTCAAAAGCAACTACAAAAAATAGACCCAAAAGTGCGCCTACAAAAGCTCCAAAGAGTGCTAAAAAAAGTCCTAAATGGTACATAGAGAGGAAAAATGAGGTAGAGCCTACTATCACAAGTGCCCAAGAGACACCTTGTAGTAGGCTTAGTAGTTTTTCAAAAAATGTCTGTTTATTCAACTTTGTTAGTGCTCTTCACTTATCAAAACTGCGCCTGCTAGATAAACATAGGTCAGTATCATAAATATAAATGTTTGTAAAATTGCTGAAAATGTCATCAAGGCAAAACCTGGAAGAGGTGCTACCCAAGGGGCTAGCAGAAGTAAAACTGCCACAAACAGATCATCTCCTTTTATATTTCCAAAAAGTCGAAAAGAGAGAGATATGATTCTTGAAAGATGAGAAACTATCTCTATAGGAAACATCAATGGAGCCAAAATCTTAAGTGGACCCATAAAGTGCCCGAAGTATTTGAAAAACCCGTTTACTCTGATCCCTTCAAAGTTATAGTACAAAAACACCATAACAGCCAACGGTAATGTCATATTTATATTTCCTGATGGTGGTTCAAAACCTGGTATTATCTCCATGATATTTGAAAAGAATATGAACATACCAAGAGTTGCTACCAACGGTAGGTATTTTCTAGCTAATTTTTCACCTATGACATCTTTACCCATAAAAAGAACGCCATCTAAAAAAGCTTCCATAACATTTTGACATCCATTTGGCACTAATTGCAAAGATGTTGTAGCCAGTTTAGCTACTGTAAAAGCCAAAACTGCGGCTAAAAGAACATGAGATATAAAAAGATACTCATGATTATGACTAACAAGACCTAAAAATGTAAAAACTTCATTCATTACACTTTTCCTTTAAATATATTTTTTATAATATTATCTTAAATTCATTTAAGAAGTTATTAATTTCTCCTGTCCTATTCTATAAAGTGCAAAATCATATTTTATCGGGTCATTTGGATCTAATTTTTTCAAAGATTCTGTCAACTCCAAGACAGATCTAAAATCATAGCTTTTTCTTTTGATCAATCCTAATTTTTGTCCAATTTTGAATGTATGCGTATCTAATGGCATAAGTAAATCTTTTTTTTCTACTTTTTTCCATAATCCCAAATCCAAATTATCATCTCTCACCATCCATCTAAGAAACATTAGCCATCTTTTATATGGAGAGGTTGGTTTTTTCTTCGGAACTTTTCCTATCAAGAACTCATACCCTCTTGATCGATAAGGATTAGTATCATAGATAGCTTCAATTACTCTATATATTCCATCCATGACATTTGATTTAAAATTATAACCTTCCATAAAAATTGACTCCAATGAAGAGTTCTTTTTCATCTTGCTAAGTGTTATAAATATCTCTTGTGTATCTTTAACAGATTGAAATCTATAGTATCTTCCCTCTAATTTTTCTCTTATGGTAGATTCATCACTCTCTAATAGAGAAAAATCTAAAGATGATAAAAATTTGACGATTAATTTTGCATTTCCATAAGCATACATAGCACAAATAAAAGATATATACTCATCTTTGTATTTAGTTGCAACTAGCAATGGATCGGCTCTCTCTAGGGACAACTCGCTTTTGGAGTCTCTTTTTTTGACCTCACTATTTAAAAGCCTACATGTAGAGTCAAAATCAAGCACTTATACTCTCTTTGGCATTTGTTTTTGTTTGCAGATAATCAGATATATTTATAAGTGAAAATGTAACTAAAAAGATGAAAAAACCCGGAAAAAAACTTAGCCACCAAGCTATATCGATAACCTCTTTGCCTTCGCTAATGATGGTTCCCCAACTGATTTGAGGTGGTGTGATACCGATACCTAAAAAACTAAGTCCGCTTTCAGCTAAAATTGCTCCACTTACGCCAAAAGTAAAACTTATAAAAAATATCGGCGCTATCAATGGAGTGTAATATTTTAGAAGTATCTTTAGTGGATTTACTTTTGCAATTTTCAAGATCTTTATAAATGGCTTTTGTGAAATCGAAAAACTCTCACTTCTTATCATCCTTGCCATTCCCATCCATCCTGTAATCGATATAACAATAACCAAAACCAAAATAGAAGCATTGACATAACTAATAAGAGCCAAAAGAAGAAAAAATGTTGGAAAAGTAAGGAAAAGATCTATCAAGATAACTATACTTTTATCCACAACACCTCGAAAAAAACCAGCACTAACACCTACGATAAGCCCTACAAAACTAGCGATAAATGCACTAAGCACTCCGATAATCAAAGAGACTTGACCTCCTTGCATGAGTCTTGCAAAAAGGTCCCTTCCTAGCCTATCTGTTCCAAAAATATGTCCAAAAGATGGGGGTAAAAGTATGGAGTTCGGATCTATCTTATATGGTGAAATATGATAAAAATAGGGCAATAAAAAAGAGAAAAAAAAGATAAAGCATAAAATAAATATGCTAATAAATGGGATCTTTTTCAATTTACTGTTTGATTCCTAGGAGTGTATTTAACATTCGATCTACCGTAGTTATGACTTTCGCATTAGCTCCGTAAGCAGTTTGAAATTTTATAAGATTTGTAAGTTCTTCATCAGTGCTAACCCCACTGATAGATGCAAATTCTGACTGAACCGTGTTAAATAGTGCTTGTGATGTCTCTTTTTCTCTTCCAGCACTTTCACCATCAGTTGCTATATTTGTCGTAACAAAACTATAAAATCCATTTAGCGTATCATTGTTTGTTGTTCCGTTTGCTCTATAAAAATCAACTTTGTCGTATTGGAGTTGCACCATATCGTTTGCAACATCATTGTTTCCACTTACCGGAGCTTTGTAGCCTTGCATTTTACTAGGATCTTCTGTATATGTGGATTTTACTGCTATATTTTTAGCACTATCACCAGTAAAAAACTGACTTATACCGATGGCTCCTGGAAAATTTGTACCATTATCTTCAAAGGATATGCTATAGCCTTCATTTTTATGATCTGGGTCTGGAGTGATTGAAAAAACTCCACTTGGATCATAACTTGCATTAAAATAGTCACTTATATCATTTGTTGAGTTATTATCACTATTGTCATCACTGTTACTATTAATCTGTTTTTCAATACTATCGCCTAAAGTATTGTCATTCATTGTTGTTAAACCATTTATAGTGATCGTTTTTCTTCCAACTTCTACACCATTATTGTCATACATGACCAAATCAAAACTTCCCTTTTGCACATTCAAATCAGAATCCACCAAAGCACTATTATCTTTTAAATTTTCATGAGCAGGAGAAATCATCTCTTTTGAAGCACTTTTTGCATATATATTGTTCGTCTGCACTATAAGAGAGTTGGCAAAAGTATCTAAATCATCGATATATCCTTGAAGTTTTCCATCGCTAGGAAAGCCTCCGTTGGAATTTTTATCTATAATTCTTCCTCTTATATCTAGCATAGCTCCTATTTTTCCACCATTTATATGGTCTGTTATATCATATCTTGTGCCATCTTGACTTTGCGAATATATAGAGTAGTAGTTGCTTGCATTTCCACTATTGTCGATAACCAATGGATGAAAACTAAAACCATCTACAAAAGAGTTACCGGCTATATTTAGATGATAATCCCTACCTTGATCTGTTGCATTTGCATCTACTGTATTTTGTGTAGTTAGTTGAGATTTGAAAGCTGAAACATCTAGCATTTTTGACATTGTAAGCTCTAGCTTATCTCTTTGGTCTCTTAAATCATTCGCATGGTTTCCTTTTACACTCTCCACTTTTGCGATATTTTTATTTATATCTACTATCTGTTTCCCCATTGAGTTTATCTCATCAATGTTAGTTTTCAGTTGGTCATTTATGGAATTTTGTAAATTTCTAAGAGTATCTCTTGTGCTATTTACATTTGCTGCGAGTGTTGAAGCTGATTGAACAAGTGCTATTTTTTGTGAACCAGAGTTACTGTTTGATGCTAAATCATTCCAAGAGTTAAAATAGTTTGTCAAATCCTGAGCAACTCCCAAATCTTGCAAATCTGGAAACTGTTTTGCCACTTCATTTAAGGTTTGCTGCATATAATCATCATGAGAGAGTCTGTTTGAACTATCCTTCAATCTCGAATAGACATACTCATCATGGATCCTAACAATTTGATCAACCTTAACACCCTGACCAACATCACCTGGTATTGTGCGCAATGGCGTAGAAGCTTTTGTTATAACTCTTTGTCTTGTGTAGCCCTCTGTATTTGCATTTGCTATATTGTGACCTGTTGTCGCAGTTGCCACTTCTGCTGCAGAGAGTCCAGAATATCCAGTTCCTAGAGTACTAAAAAGGCTCATTATGCACTCACTTTTAGTATGCTTGCTGGTTTACTGTGCGTTTTATTATATCCATCCATCTCGCATGGAAATACTTTGTCTAGCAGTGTATTGTAAAATTCGCTTATGATTACCACAAATTTTGCATATTTTTTATTTAAATCTTTGAGTTCACCTAATTTTAATTTCATATCATTTAAGAGTTTTTTCTCTTTTTCTTGAAGAATTTTCTCAAGATCTGAATCTTCACTATCATTTACAAGTTTTATAAGCTCATTATCCAAAAGAGACTTTTTGTTTTCAAAAGATTTGACGAGGTCATTTTTGATTTTGGTTCGCTCAAAAACAAGCTCATGATTTGCCTCTTTTATATCTTCTATATCTTTTTTGGTTAACTCTATTAAATTATCTATATCATCAATTGAACTTGCAAGATAGTGCAATAACATTTATTTCCCTTATCTAAGGGCTAGATGAGTTCATCCGAAACTGCTTGTGCAGTTTTGTTCATATCTAACTGATAAGTACCATTTTTTATCTGTTCTTTGATACTCTCTACTCTATCTAACTCTTTAGTTTTTTGTGTAGGCGCTACGCCTTTTTTGTCCTTTGTACCTTGCATATTTTGCAAGTATGTCATACTTCCGACACCAACTTTTGAAACCATTTTATAGCCTTTGCCTTACCCTTTGATAGGTAATTTTTCTATTCTTATAGCATATATCGGCAAAAATGGTAAAACTTTAATATTTAACTCCTTGATTTTAAAAAATCATATAACATTTGACTAAAGCCAAACTTTCCACCCATTTGGTTGCTTATCGCATCATTATACATGGAACTATATATCTTATCTCCAGCATCTTTGCCAAAAAGTCCATCTTCGTGCTTAATCGAAACATCTAGTATCTTTTTTATAAAAAATGCTTCAAATTTATCTGTCTCTTCTTTTAGTTTTTTATCATTTAAACTGCTTAAATCTTTTGGTACATGTAGGGCATTTGCATATGAATACGCTACTGAATTATCAACACTGTTTAACATCTATATCACCTCCAACTTTGCGTCTATCGCACCTGCTCTTTTGATGTTTTCCAAAATCGAAATTATATCTTTTGGTTTGGCACCTAACTTGTGTAGGGCTCTTGTTATGTTTGCCACTGTTATCTCATCTGTTTTCATATTCAGTTGATTTTGGTTTACCGCTATGCTTACACCATCTTTCATATTTACACCATTTTTACTGTTTGAAATATTTTTTCTAGGCTCTATCTTTATGGTTATATCACCATGAGTTATGATAACAGGACTTACATGTATATTTATACCACTGACTATCGTACCTGTTCTCTCATCTATGACTATCTTCTCCTCTTTTTGGTATTTTACATCTATATTTTGTACTTTTGCAAGAAACTCTACCATAGACATATCTTTAGGTTTTTCCAATCTTATTGTTCGGGGATCCAACGCAGTTGCTATCTTTTCGTCATAAAAAGAGTTTATCGCCTTTTGAATATTTACAGCAGTATTAAAGTTTGATTTTTTTAAACTTAGATTTGCAAATTTTTGATCATATATATCATACGCCACATCTCTCTCAACGATAGCCCCACTAAATATACCGCCATTTGTTGCGTGATTTGCCTGTCCTCCACCTTTGCCATTCATTCCGCCAATCGTTACAGAGCCTTGAGAAAGTGCATATATCTTTCCATCAACTCCTTTTAAAGCAGTCATCAAAAGCGTACCGCCTTGAAGAGATTTTGCATCGCCTATGGAAGAGATAACAACATCTAATTTATCCCCTTGTCTTGCAAATGGTGGGAGTTTTGTTGTAACAATGACGGCAGCTATATTTTTTGATTTTATATCTGCAGGAGCGATTTTGACATTTACGGTTTGAAGTAGATTTGATAAAGATTGTAGAGTAAATTTTGAAGAACTTCCATCACCTGTGCCATTTAATCCAACAACCAAACCATAACCAATGAGTTGGTTATCTCTAACACCTATGATATTTGCTATATCTTTTATCTTTTCGGCTTGCAAAAAAGAGATATTTAAAAACAGAAATAAAATGGAAATAAGTAGTTTCATTACCAACCTTTTGTAATATTGCCAAATATAAAGCAATATATGTTCCAAGATTTGGTAAAATGTTATCAAGCTTCTTTTAAGAGAAGTTTGATAAGGAGTAACTATTTTTCTAGATAATTTTTTTTCTATCATTTCTATATATTTTTTTGTGCTTATTGGGTACATTGCCAAAGTTATACTCAAAGATGAGCTGAATGAAAAAAGTATCGTAAAATTAAATGTCTATTTCTTATTGCCAACCCTCTCTTTTTGGGGATTATTAACTGACCTTACGCACTATAAGCACACCTAGGTGATAAAAGTTGCACTCTAATGCAAGGAAGTATAGCAAAATTGTAGTTATACTACTATGAAGCTATGCTGACGCAGCAGTAGGGTGCAAATTTTATCATCCGTAGGGCAGAATGATAAAGCACCATCTGCTTCGTTAGTTTACTTCTACCGTAGCTACGGCTACGCTAAAAGCAAACTGCCTCGCATATGATACTTTCTCATTCTGCCTAGGTGTGCTTATAGTGCGTAAGGTCAGTTATTAACACAAAAGATAGATATAAGTATTTTAAAAGTCCCTTTTTTATATATTTTGATCACACTAATCGCACTGATCGTTTCGAGTAGTATCGCAAAGAGACTCTTCACCAATCCAAAAGATATATCGATAGTCTCAATGTCAAGCGTAACAGGCATAACAGGAAGCATAGGCATACCGCTTGGAATCGTCCTCTTTTCAAAATCATCCATCATATACACAAGTTTAATCAATACAGTAAGCATGCTTTTTGTATATACAGTTGGAGTTTATATATACTCTAGAGGAAGTTACAGCATAAAAATGTCGGTATTAAATGTCTTTAAAATGCCGATTATATGAGCTTCTTTTATCGCTTTAATTTTTAACTTTCTAGATGTAAAGTTAAATGTAAGCCTATATAAAACTTTAGAGATGGGCTCATACACAGCAATTGTGATGCAGCTTATAATTCTTGGTATATTTCTAAAAGGTATAAAATTTAAAGAGATAAGTGTAAAAATTTTAAGCACTGTTCTATCTCTCAAATTTCTACTCATTCCCCTGATAGCATGGCTGATTTTATATCTTTTTCATCTTGAAAAACTACCACTAAATATCACCATACTAGAGCTAATAGTGCCTCTAGCCATAACAAATGTAAGTCTAGCTAGTCTATTTGATTGCAAACCAACAGTGGTAACCTACTTAGTATTTATAAGCTCTATGATCTTCATACCCTATATATCAGTTTTGAGTTTGCTAAGTACCTAACCATAAGTAAAGCCAACCAATAGAAGCTAGTAAAGCACTTATATGCAAGGCAGAAATTCGCAGGTGTACTTATTGTACATCAAGAGTTTCTAACGCAGCAGATGAGTGTTTTACTAACTTTCCTTCGGACAAAAAGATAATGGCACGATTACGGCGTTAGATTTTCTTGAATTAGCTATGGCTAGTCCTACGAAAATCTGCCTTGTACTCGCACCATTATCTTTTTGCTATTGGTTGGTTTTACTTATGGTTAGGTACTTTATATCAAAATAAAACTTGGATCCTACTCCAATTTTACTTTTGATTTCTAGCTCACTATTGTGAAGTTTTAGTATGTATTTTACTATATATAGCCCTACTCCTATGGAGTTGTCCCATGTTAGCGAATCCACTCTGAAGAAGCGTTTTGTTATGTTGTTTATGTCCTCTTCTTCTATGCCGATTCCACTATCGTTGATAGATAGTTCTGAATTTTTAAGCTCTACATGTACAGTGTCCTCGGAATATTTTAGAGCATTTTCCATTAAGTTTATAAGTAAATTTTCAAACATAACTCTGTCTGCATTTATATAGATATCTTCTACGGCTATCATTATGTCTCTACCTCTATACTTTTGCAAAAGTGTCTCTTTTACATCTTCAATTAAACTTAGAAGTTTAAACTTTGAAAATTCTGGTATAAAAGTATCATTTTCAAATTTGATAGCCATTGCCAATCTATCTATCATATTTGAAATCTTATGAGCATTTTTTATCACTTTATCCAAAAATTTATCTCTTATCTCATGGCTTAGCATATCGTCATCTTTAACACTTTGAGCGTATCCCATGACTGCTGCGATTGGATTTTTAAATTCATGGCTAATCGCAGATATGATATCTCCCTGCTTTTTACTGAGTTCTTTTAATTTTTTTGTATATTTGTTTTTCTGCTTGTCTCTTTTTTCTAGTCTTCTAGATACTTTCTCTATCCTTTTTGAGATGATATCAAACTCTTTGCAACACTTAACAGAGTTAAAATCTCTCTCATAATTCTTTTTTAGCAAATTTTCCAAACTCTCATTTATGGCTTTAAGATCAAAAGTTATCTTTTTATTTATCCTCCAAGCGATAAACAGAGACACAAACAAAACCAATGAAAAAAGTGCGATTGTAGTAAGCCAAAATCTTAAAAATTTACTCTTTATCTGACCCAATGAATATGCCATGCGTATAAAATGGTCATCAACCCTTTTTGCAACATACAAAAAATCAACACCAACACTCACTGAATGCCTAACGCTAGATCCAAATTCGTGTTTTAGTGACTGCTCTATTTCTGGTCTATGGAGATGATTTTCCATCCCTTTTGTAGATCTATTGCTCTCAAACTTAACGACTCCATTTTTATCGATGATTGTTACTCTAGCTTGTGTATTTTTGTGTATTTTAGCTATGAGAGAGTTTATATCTGTTGTTTTATTATTCATTAAAACAAACTCATTTATCATATTTTTCAGCATCAATCTATGGTTGTTTATCTCTATCTTCTCTAGCAAAAAGTAACCAGAAGCTGATATAACCAAAATTGTGCCTAAAAAAAGAAGAAAAAAGTTACGAAAATAGAGCTGATTTAATCTTAACAAAACTTATATCCTACACCTCTGATCGACTCTAAATAATACTTTTGATTTTGAGGATCTATCTTTTTTCTAAGGCGGTTCACAGTCACATTTACTGTTTTTTCTTGTTTGAAATCTTTATCTTTCCAAACATCTTCCAAAAGAGTGTTTCTATCCAAAACAACTCCTCTGTTTTCCATAAAATAGAGTAAAAGATCAAATTCAAGTTTACTAAGAGCTATCTCTTCATTTCCCACAAAAACTTCTCTTTGATCTATGTCAATCTCTAACTCTTTATATGCAATTTTACCACTTGTTTTGCTAGAAGTCCTGCGAAGTATGGCTTTTACTCTTAAGATTAGCTCATTTATGTTGTAAGGTTTGGTTATATAATCATCTCCTCCTCGCAAAAAGCCCTCTTCTATCTGCTCATCGCTATCTTTTGCACTTACAAATATAGCAGGGATTTCGTACCCTTTATCTCTTAAATATTTAACAAATTCACTCCCCTCAACACCGGGGAGATTTCTATCAACTATAAGCAAATCTACATCTTCCTCACAAATCATCTCTTCCACTTTTTTAGTAGAAAGAAAACCAGTTGCACCAAAACCAGCTTTTTGCAGATGATATTCTAGTAGCTCAAGCAGATCCTCTTCATCTTCTATAATCAATATATTTGCATTAATCAAAGTTTTAATTTACCGCCTTTTACTGCAAAATAAGAGAGTTTTACTATATTGAGACTTCTATCGCTGATTCTTTCAAGTTTTCTCATGCTTTTCAAAAAAGAGACAAAATCTCTGGCACTCTCTGGAGTCAAACATATCTCTTGTATGATATTTTGCTCCAAAATAGAGTGGATGTCATCACATTTACACTCTTCAACATTTACCTCTCTATATAACTCTTCAAGCTCATCTTCATCTTTTGTATTTATAGATGCAACTGCAACTTTTAGAGACTTAAATGAACTCTGCATATATGAAATAGTATCGTCTCTTACATTTTCAAGATAAAATTCTCCGCTTATCTGCATCTTTATGTTTTTGGCGCAAGACTTTATATAATCCGTAATTCTAGTCAATTCACTTGCAATTTTAAGATGGGCTATAACCACTCTAAGATCTCTAGCTTCTGGTGAAAAAAGAGCCAAAGTTTTTATAATTTCATTATTTATTTTATTGTTTCTTTGATGAGAATTTTTCAACATTTCTATAGCATTAGTTGCTTTATTAATATCTTTTTCCATAAAAGCATCGATAGATAACTCATATGCACTTAATGCATCTCTACCCAAATCTAAGACTCTACCTTTTGATTTTTCTAATATCTCTTTATAATTATCTAACATTTTTATCCAAACCTTCCTGTAACATAATCTTCTGTTAATTTTTCTTGTGGATTTAGAAAAATTTTATCTGTTTTATTATACTCAATTAATTTACCAATATACATAAAAGCAGTATAATCACTCAAGCGACTGGCTTGTTGCATATTGTGCGTGACTATCACGATAGATATATCTTTTTTAAGCTCACTGACCAACTCTTCTATGGCTCCTGTGGAGATTGGATCAAGTGCACTTGTTGGCTCATCAAGCAGTAAAATCTCAGGCTTAAGTGCTACCGCCCTTGCGATGCAAAGTCTCTGCTGTTGTCCACCACTCAACCCCATAGCGCTCTCTTTTAACCTATCTTTTACCTCATCCCAAATAGCAGAGCCTTTCAATGCATTTTCCACCTTTTCCTGCACGATATTTTTATCTTTTATGCCAGCTAACTTCAATCCATAGGCAACATTATCGAAGATACTCATAGGAAATGGGGTAGGTTTTTGAAAAATCATACCGACTCTTTGACGCAAAGCTATAAATTCATTCTCTTTTTTTATCTCTAACAGATTTTCAAAGTTATCTGTCTCCAAATTAAGCAGATTTATCTCTCCCTTATACTCATTTCCAGGGTATAAATCATGGATTCTGTTTAACGCTCTTAGAAGTGTAGATTTTCCACAACCGCTAGGACCTATCATAGCTGTTACTTTATTTCTATAGATAGGTAAATTTATATCTACCAATGATGGTTTTGGCGCACCCGCATACTTAAAAGAGAAATCTTTTATATCCATTATCAACTCTTTTGCCACTATTTTATCCTTTATCTCTTGTTAAAAATCTTCCGATTAAGTTTATGATTAGAACTATCACGGTTAATATAAATGACGCTCCCCATGCTAAATCTCTTGCTTTATCTGTTGGAAAATTTGCTAAATTATATATACTTACAGTCAAAGATGGAAAAGCATTTGACAAATCAGTTGTCCAAAAACTGTTTGTCCCGCTTGTAAACAGAAGTGGTGCTGTTTCACCTATGATTCTTGCAAATGCAAGAAGTATGCCTGTTGTCAATCCAACTTTTGCAGCTTTTAAGATGATATCAAGTATAACTTGATGCTTCCCGCCACCGAGTGCAATTCCTGCTTCTCTCAACTCTTTTGGGACCAAGGAGAGCATATTGTCAGTTGTACTAACTACGATTGGAATCAACATGATAGCCAATGCAATCGAACCAGCCCAGCCATTTATGCTTCCAAAAGGGGCAACAAAAACAGCAAAAACAAATGCACCGATTACTATAGAGGGGGCACTCATCATGATGTCACTTAAATCTCGAATTATATTTGCGTAAGTACTATTTCCATACTCTCTTAGATAAATTCCTGCCATCATTCCAAGTGGAACACCTATTATAGTGGCGATCAGAGCCATGAAAAATTGACCAAATATCAAGTTTTTCAATCCGCCGTCAACTAAGTCATTTGTAAATATTGAGAAATCCAAAGAGCTAATGCCTTTAATAAAAAGCGTTATAAGTATCCAAGATAAAAATACCAATCCCAATACAGCTGAAAGAGTTGAGAGTATCAATACTATCTTATTTAACAATAATCTCCTGCTTCTCATCTTCTACCTCTTAAAAAATAAAATTTTGCTATACCAATCGTAAAAAAACTAAAGACAAAGAGAACAAAAGCCAAGAAGAAGAGAGAACTCATCATATCTCCACTTGCCTCTCCAAAATTATTTGCTAAAACTACTGGTATGGAGATGGTAGGGTCAGTTAAATTATGAGGTATCTTAAAGACGCTTCCAATTAAAAATGCAACTGCCATTGTCTCGCCAAGTGCCCTGCCGAGTGAGAGTATGATCGAGCCTATGATTCCCACTTTTGCATATGGAAATATCACATCTTTTACCACTTCGTATTTTGTAGCCCCAAGTGCATAAGCAGACTCTTTTAAAACATCTGGTGTTGTGTTCATAGAATCTCTAGTGATTGCAGCCATAAAAGGTAAAATCATAACTCCAAGAACCAAACCTGCAGTCAAAAGTGATATTTGAGAGCCACCAAATACTTTTTGCACAAGTGGTGCAAAGTAAAAAAGTCCCCACATACCATAAATGATACTCGGAATTGCTGCAAGCAACTCGATAGCAGTGCCTACTGGCTTGATAAGAAAGTCTGGTGCGATTTCTGAGAGAAAAACCGCTATTCCCATGGCTATCGGGATAGAAAATGCCATTGCTATGAGAGCTGAGAGGATTGTTCCTATTATCGGAACAAAACCACCAAAGATATTTTTTGTGATTATATTAAAATTACTATCTTCATTGTCTGAAGCTTCATCTCCGCCCAATACCGGAGTATCATCAGCAAAAAGAGAGTCATCTTCTTCGGTATTTATCTTCTGCTTTGAACTTTTTTTTGCTTTTATCTCTTGTGGGGTAAGAGGTACTTTTGTCTCAACTGTTTTATTCCAACTACTATCAGTTAGAAAATTAAATCCATATTTTTCTATTGCTGGTTTTGCTGATATAAACAGCATCACAAAAATAGAGACTAAAATTATAAGTATAAGGGTCGCACTTGAAAATGCGACCTTCTTAAATAGATACTCTTTAGAGAACACTACTTAACTCCGTTATCTTTCCAGTATTTTTTGATTTTATCAGTTACACTTTTTGGAAGTGGAACATAGTATAGTTTTTTTGCTATATCTGCGCCATTATCATAAGCCCAAGTATAAAATGCTGTGATTTGTTTATCAGCTGCTACTTTCTCTTTTGGCATAATTATAAATGGACAAGCAACCAATGGATAAGAGTCTTTACCCTTTGGATAACCTATAACTGTATAAAAACCTTTTTTAGGGTCAAAGTTAGCTCCAGCTGCTGCAGCTTGAAATGTCTTCATCTCTGGTTTAACAAAATAACCATCTCTGTTTTCAACAACTGCAACTTTTGCATTTGATTCAACTGCATAAGCATACTCAATATATCCTATAGAGTAAGGAGTTTGCTTGATGATTGAGCTAACACCAGGGTTTCCTTTGCCACCAACATTATTGCTTGTCCAGTTGATAGTTTTCTTAACACCATAATTTTTTCTCCAATCTTTACTAACACTTGCTAGAAAGTATGTAAAGTTCCAAGTAGTACCACTTGCGTCACTTCTTCTTGCAAAGATGATCTTTTTGTGTGGAAGTTTTACATTTGGATTTACAGCCTTAAGCATAGCATCATCCCAATACTTAACTTTTCCCATAGCAATAGCAACGATAGCTTTGTCTGTTAGTTTAAGAGCTTCATTTGCAACACCTGGAAGGTTGTATGCAAGAACAGTAGCACCTACAACTGCAGGAAACTGTAACATTTTGTGTTTCATTTGAGCTTTTGGAGTAAGTGGAGCATCAGTTCCACCAAAATCAACCAATCTAGCAGTAGAATCTTTTATACCTTTTCCACTTCCACCACCATTGTACTGAACTTTTTTGCCAGTAGCTTTATAGTAAGCTTTTGCCCAAGCTTGATTTATAGGTAGTACAAAACTAGAACCATCACCTTTTACCATTTCGCCAGCCATCAAAGAAGTAGCAACAAATGCACCTGCAACTACTATCGAAGTAAGTTTTTTCATCTTATTTCCTTAAATTTTTATTTGCGACGAAATTATAATAAAACTTGGTAACAAAATGATTACAAAAAATATGATAGTGAACTTTTGCCAAATTTTTTTGTTTTTTTTAGTTTGTACTCTCCGATCTTTTCAGGCATTTTCACCCTACTCATATGCTCTATAGTTATCATATTTACTCTATTTTTAGGTATATTTGCTATCAAATTATAGAGTTTATCGTAAACATCCTCCATGCCGTCTCTTATAGAAAATGGTGGGTCAAAGTAGAAAAAAGCTCTGCATGTAGAGCTTTTTATCAATGTGTCGAGATACACAAAGCTATCCGCTAGCTTACAAGTTGTTCTGTTTTGGTCTATAGAGTTACAGTTTTGTTTCAAAATCGCATAAGCTTTTTCATCTTTTTCGATAAAATATGCATGCTTAGCACCTCTGCTTATGGCTTCTAATCCCATAGATCCACTTCCTCCAAAAACCTCTATAAAAACTTCATCTACTATATCAAATTGGATTGTATTGAAGTATGACTCTTTTAGTATGGATTTTGTACTTCTAGTGCTTTGTAAAGAGGGTAATTTTATCTTTTTACCTTTATAAGTACCCGCTGTTATAGTAGTAAATATCTCTCTATTTTTCATAATGCTCCTGTATCGTTTGGAGTAAATCATCTTTAAATTTTGTAGTTAACAAATCAATCTTATCTTTCAATATTTCCATACTATCATTTTTATGCATTTCATTTTTCTCTTTTGGTGATTTTAGATCATTATAAAATTTATCTAACTCAATCATAAGCGACGAATGAGAAAAAGGAACACGAAGGTTTGAATCATTTTGCGATATAACAAACAAGGGTTTGTCGATATCTAGTTTTCTGTCGCTGATAACAAAATCAGATTTTTTATATGAGGATATACTGTTTTTTAAAAAAACTTCTAAGGATTTTGTCAAAAGAAGAGATTTGCAAGCCAAAGCTATTTTCATATTTTTCCTAATAATAAAAAGATTATGGATTTTAACATATAAATCATAAAATAATTATTTTTTCTGTCGATATACTCTATAGAGAAATGTCAAGGAGGACAAAATGGATATATTTAGTGCCACAAACAAACAGGTCACACAACCAACAGTAGATACTTCTATGAGCACAAAGAGATCTGTTAAAAAGGTGGCTACAAACACTAAAGTTGATGAAAAGTTGATGACAAACAAAAACGACATCAAGCAAAAACTAGATAGTACCGTTAAACATCTAAATGAACATATGAAATCTTTAGATACGAACATCTCATTTGGTTTTAATGATAAGATTGATACCATGTTTGTAAGTGTAATAGAACGAAGCACGGGAAAGGTTATAAGAAAAATTCCAACTGAAGAAGCCATGAAACTTTCTGAAAAAATGAAAGAGATAGTGGGAATAATTTTTGACAAAAAAGGATAAATAATGGCAGATGCATCAATCAGTTCTCTAGGACTAGGTAGCGGTGGGGCACTGAGTTACGACACTATAGACAAATTAAGAAAAGCAGATGAAAGCGCCATAATAAAACCTATAGACAATAAATTAGCAGAGAACAAAACCCAAAGCAGTGATTTATCAATCTTGACTACAATGACAGCATCTCTAAAAGCGGTCACCAGTACACTTTCAGACGAGATGACTTATCTATCAAGAAGCGCTACATCTTCAAACGATAGTGCTGTTGGGGTAAGCGTAGAATCAGGAACAGAGGTGCAAGACTTTTCTTTCAATGTTTCACATTTAGCAAAAAGAGATATTTATCAAAGCAAAGCTTTTACAAATACCACGGATACTTTTTTGCAAAAGGATGCTAATGGAAATGATACAACTGATACAATCAATTTTAATATAAATGGCAAAGACTATGCGATTGATGTCACAAGTAGTACAAAATTAGAGGATTTTCAAAGTGAAATTTATGACAAAACTGATGGCAAGATAACCGCTTCGCTTTTAAATGTTGGTGGTACTGAACCTTATAGATTAGTAATAAAATCAACCGACACAGGAACAAACAATGCCATAACCATCTCATCAACGGGAGGCGGTACGGCTGTAAGTGATCTTGGTCTTGATGATGCAAATAACCACATACAAACAGCAGATGATTTAAGTGCAACTTACAATGGAGTTACTATATCTAGGACATCAAACAAAGTAGATGACTTAATCACTGGAGTTACACTAGATGTGAAAGACAGTGGCAATGCAAATATATCCATAAAGCAAGATACAAAATCCATCAGCGATGGGTTAAGTTCATTTGTATCAAAATACAATGATTTGATGAACAATCTTGCAGAATCAACCAAATATGACCCTGAAACTAAGCAGAGCGGAACATTTCAAGGTAATTCAGACATAAAAGCATTAAAAAGTGATATAAGTAAAAATTTATTTAACTTAGATGATAACGGTCGTAGCTTGGAGGATTATGGAATAACTTTAAATAGTAATGGACTATTAGAGTTTGATAGTAGTGTATTAGATAGCAAAATCCAATCAAACAGTAAAGATGTTGAAAACTTTTTTAGAGGAGACAACGATACTGACGGATTTTTTACAAAATACAACTCTATGCTTTCAGGTTATATAGATAGCAGAAAAGGTATATTGACTAGATTCAATACTCAACTTGCAGATGATAAAACAACACTTGAAGAGAACAAAACAAAAGCAACCCAAAGATTAGATAACAAATACAACATTATGACCAAAAAATTTGCAGCTTATGATAGTATCATAGCGCAATTTAATTCATCATTTCAATCATTATCAATGCAAATAAGTAGCATGGCAAATGGAACAAATAAATAAAGGAAATAAAATGAGCCCAAATTTAGCATATGCAACATATTCACAAAACAACATATCGATAGAATCACCAGAAAAGTTGATAGAGATGCTTTACGAGGGAGTATTAAAATTTGCCTCCCTTGCAAAAAGAGCGATTGAAACAAAAAATATAGAGAAAAAATCCTATTGGATCAACAGAACCGTAGCTATATTTTCCGAACTACTAAGTTCAATAAATTATGATGCAGGAGATATATCGCACTATCTGACTGGTCTCTATCTTCATCAGATAAAAACCCTAAGTGCGGCAAACATAGAAAATGATACAAAAAAGATAGATGAAGTTCTACATGTAACAAAAGAGTTACTTACTGCTTGGAGAGAAGAGACTAAGATTGAGCTGGATTAATACCCTAAAAGTTGCAATCATAGAGGAGGATTTTACAAATATAAGTAAAGTTCTCCAAGAAATGCCTAAATTTGACAACTTAGAAGAAGCCACAGAAGCTTTAGCTCTCATAAAGGGTGCAACCAAACTTGCGATAAGCGAAAAGCAAAAAATTTTGGAAGCTATGAACAAAATCAAAAAAACAAAAAAGTTTTTGGAACATTAACTTAAAAACTATCTCTTGAAACTCAAACCAGCAGGAGTATTTCACAGAAAGTTTGCTTACGCAACCGCATTTGCTACTTTTGCCTTCTAATAGATAATTTTAAAAGAGATTTAATGTTAAGCTCCCAAATAAGCCTCTTTTACTCTTTCGTCATTTAAAAGCTCTAGTGAATTTCCACTCATAACAATCTTGCCATTTTCCAGAACATAGGCTCTATCTGTTGTGCTTAGTGCTAAAAAAGCATTTTGCTCTACTATAAATATAGTCGCTCCCGCATCTCTTAGAGATTTGATAGCTTCAAAAATCTCTTCGACTATGATAGGAGCCAACCCCATGCTAGGCTCATCCAAAAGTAGAAGTTTTGGTCTGCTCATCAAAGCTCGACCGACTGCTACCATCTGCTGTTGTCCTCCTGAGAGAGTTCCTGCATACTCTTGAGCTTTTTGTTTTAAGATAGGAAACTTTTCATAAATCTTGCTTATATCTTGCTCTACTTCATCATCATCTCTTATATATGCACCGAGTCGTAGATTTTCTTCTACGCTAAGTATCGAAAAAAGCCCTCTTCCTTCTGGTATCTGAGCAATTCCTAGTTTGGCTATGTCGTGCGATTCAAACTTTGTTACATCCTCATCTTCAAACACGATAGTGCCATTTTTAGGTTTTAAAAGTCCACTTATAGCTCTTAGGAGTGTGGTTTTCCCAGCACCATTAGCTCCAATCAAAGAGACTATCTCACCTCTGTTTATATGCAAACTAACGCCATCCAATGCCACGATTTGCTTATAACTGCAACTTAAGTTCTCAATCCTTAACATACAACACCACTTCCTAGGTATGCTCTTATAACATCTTTGTTATTTACTATCTCATCAGGTGTTCCCTCTGCCAATTTTTTTCCAAAATTCATCACAGTTATATAATCAGAAATCTCCATAACCATCTTCATATCATGTTCTACCAACAAAATAGTAACTTCATCAGCCACAACTGTTCGGATAAGGTCTGCCACCTCTTTTGTCTCTTTTGGATTAAGCCCTGCCACTGGCTCATCAAGCAAAATCAACTCAGGAGATGTACCCAAAGCTCTTATGATCTCTAATTTTTTGAGTATGCCATATGAAAGATTTTCAGCTTTTTGATATGCTAGTTTTTCCAAACCAATCAATCCTAAAAGATGCATAGCCCTATCTTTATATCTTTTTTCATCATCTAGTATGGATTTTGCTCTAAAAAATGTCCTTAGTAGATTTTTATCCATATATTTATCAAAACCCAAAAGTACATTTTCCAAAACTGTTAAATTTTCACAAATCTCAAGGTTTTGAAAAGTTCTGCATATCCCTCTATAAACTAGCTTATCAGTAGAGATGTTGGTGATATCCGCTCCATCTAAAAAAATAGTTCCGCTATCTGTTTTATAGACTCCTGTTATCATATTTACCAAAGTTGTCTTACCTGCTCCATTTGGTCCTATTATAGAGTGAATATGACCTTTTTTAACTCTAAAACTTAGATTATCTACCGCTTTTATGCCGCCAAACTGCTTATTTACACTATTTATCTGAAGCAAAGAGTTTTCCTTTTATATCAGCAAATAGTGCTGCGATTCCCTTAGGCATAAACATCATAACAAATATGATAATCGATCCATATATAAGCGTTTGATAATCCTCAAAAGATGTCAATAGTTGTGGCAATATCGTCAATATCACAGCTCCTATAATAGCCCCATAAATTCTACCAAGACCACCCAAAACCACCATAACAACAAGTTCGATAGAATGAGAAAAACTAGCCTCGCCTGGAGAGATAAAACCAGAAAAGAAAGCATATAGACTCCCTGCAAGCGTAGCGATAACTACTGAGAGCACAAAAACTATACTTTTATAGTGCGATACATTTATACCCACACTGTTTGCTGCCTTCTCACTCCCCTCGATAGAACGCAAAATTCTTCCAAACGGTGAGTCTATCAGATTTGAAAAAGACCAGATAGCAAGCACCAGCAAAACTGCACAAAGAACATACCATTGCAAACTATCACTAAATTCATATCCAAAAATTCTAAAACTATCTACACTCATCCCATCGCTTCCACCGGTCAATTCATCCTCGACATTTAAAACGATATTTATGATGACACCAATGCCCAAAGTAGCCATAGCAAGATAGTGTCCTTTGAGTCGCAATATTGGCTTTGAGATGATGAAAGCAAATATGCCCATAGTAACTATAGCTATAAAGATGCTAAAAATCGGAGAGATACCATACTTTGAACCCAAAATAACAGCGATATATCCACCAAGTCCAGCAAATGCTCCATGTCCAAGACTGACTTGACCAGCATATCCCATGAGCATATTTAACCCTATGCAAATCATGGCATTCAGCAAAGAGACTATCGCTATCTCATAGTAAAAATCATTTTGGAAGAAAAATGGAGCAATAGCTAAAATCAGGCTCAAGAGTATAATCTCTTTGTTTACATTATATCTTTGAAGTATAGAAATTTTACTCATTTAGACTCTTTGCGCTTTTGTATTGCCAAAGATGCCACCTGGCATAAAAAATAGGATCGCCAATAGTGCTACAAAAGCGACCGCGTCTTTATATTCGCTAGAGATATAACCTGCTATCAATGACTCTAAGATCCCAAGCACCAATCCACCAGCTACTGCTCCAAATGGATTACTTAGCCCACCTATGATGGCAGCAGCAAAGCCTTTTAAACCAAGCATTATACCTACTTCATAGTTTGTGGAAGTTATAGGCGTGAGTAAGATACCGCCTATCGAAGCGATAACAGCAGAGAGTGCAAAGTTGATCATCAATATCTTTTTTATATTTATGCCCATCAATCTTGCTGCATCTACATTTATAGAAGCTGCCATCATGGCTTGACCTGTCTTTGTTTTTTTGAAAAAGAAGTATAGAAATGTTACTATCAAGATAGAAACTACCATTATGACAATGGATTGGTAAGTTAAAGTAGTGCCATACATATCAAATGAGCCATCTCCAATAAAAGAGGGCATAGTATGAAGCTCTTTATCGAAAACGACCTCAGCCAAGCCTCTTAAAAAGATAGCAAATCCCAAAGTCAAAATGATAAGTGAAATTTGAGAACTATCTTTTGAGAAAGAGATAAGTTTATACAAAACTATACCTATCATAGAAGTTATCAAAATCGCAAGGATAAAAGAGACACCAAGAGGAAGCCCGGCTTTTAAGAGAAAAACTGCCGACATTCCTCCTGCCATCACAAACTCTCCTTGAGAGAAGTTTATGATCCCGCTACTATTGTATATGACGGTAAAACCTATGCCCACGAGAGCATAGATAAAACCAACCGTCACACCAGAGAGTAGAAATCCAAAAAGTTCGATCATCTACTTAACGATAGACCAATCACCATTTTTTATATCAAGCAAAACCATACCAGTTTTTGTATCAAGTCCCAAGTGATCAGTTGGACTCATATTTACAACACCGTCAACTCCTTGAAAGTTTTTAAGATTTTCTATACCATCTCTTATCTTTTGCGGATTTGTTGAGTGCTCTGCTTTTATAGCCGCCACTATCGCATATAGTGAGTCATAAGCATGTCCACCAAAACTAGCAACTTGAGTGTGAAATGCTTTTTCATACTCATTTTTATAAGCAAGTGCCACTTTTTTTACAGGATTTGAGTCAGCTAATTTATCTGCAACTACAACCGGAGGTGCAACAAGTCTCACACCATTTGCCGCTTTGCCTGCAATCTCGATAAATTTCTTAGATGCAACACCGTGAGATTGATACAAAGGTTGTTTGATTTTAAGTTGTCTGTAGTTTTTTGTCACGATAGCAGGACCCTGTCCGAAACCCGGATTTAGAACTGCTTGAACTTTTTTATTGTTTTTTATCTTGAGTAGTTGAGTTGTCATATCTGAATCTTTTTTACCATATGTCTCATCTGCAACTATATCTATACCGTAACTTGGAGCTACTGATTTACACTGTTTTCTCATGGATTTTCCAAAGCCGCCACTTCCAGATATAAGAGCTAAATTTGTTAATTTTCTCTTTTTTAAATCCTGCATAATTCTCTGACAAGCCATCCTATCAGTCGCTACCATCTTAAATACATATTTTTTAACAGGATTAATAATCACAACAGCCCCAGCCATAGAGATAAGAGGAATTTTTGCTCTTTGTACAAATCTTATAACAGCCATAGTCTCACCAGTAGTTGAAGGACCAATGATGGCTACTACTTTATCTTGATTTATAAGTCTTTTTACAAATGTAACAGCTTTTTTAGGACTAGCACCCGTATCGTAAGCTACTAACTCTATCTTCTGACCGTTTACACCACCTTCATCATTTATCTTCTTGACATAATGTTGCAAAGTCTTAAGCTCCGGATCACCCAAAAACGAAGCAGGACCAGTAGCCGACACAATGGCACCTATCTTAATAGTCCCCGCACTAAGCAACATAAAACCAGAAACAAACATAAAAGCAAGAATTTTTAAACCCACATTCTTAAACATAACACCTCTCCTAAAATTAAATTTTTGTATTATATCAGAACTAAGTTTAAAAAAGATAAATCTTAGATCAATTTTGATGGTTTACTGTAGTAATACCCTTGAGAATACTCAATGCCTAATGATTTTATTTTATTTGCAACTGATTCATTATGCACATATTCTGCTATACAAGGTATGTTATTTTTCTTAGCAAAAAACACAATTGACTCTACTATGTCTTGACTTTTCTTGTCTGTATCTATATTTTTGATATATTTAGCATCTAGTTTTAAAAAGTCTATATCAAGTTCAAGCAATCGCTCAAAATTTGAATACTCTGTGCCAAAGTCGTCTATCGCGATCTTATAGCCACATTTTTTCAAAGCAGATAGTTGTTTTATATGATTTTTGCTAGAACCTGCACTTATATTTTCTAAAATTTCAAGAGTAAGTCTATCTGGTTTAATGGAATATCTATCTAAGTTTATCTTGAGAAAATCCAATAAAAAATCATGATCCAAATCATCTTCAGTTATATTAATTGAAAAATGATAATAATATTTTGACATAATTTCACAACTCTTTTTTATCATGATTTTAGTAATTTTTGGTAGCAATCCAGACAATTTAGCCGTCTCTAAAAATACATTTGGTTGATAATAATTCTCTCCATTTTTTATTCTAACAAGTGCTTCAAAATAATCAATCTTTTTTTCAAAGTTATTATATATGCCTTGGAAAAATGGAATCATTTGCGAATTATCAATTGCATCATATATGATATTGTTTAGTCTAACAAACTCTTTTAGTTGACATCCTTCTATAACATCTTCATTCTCATAAAAGATTTTATATCTATTGTTCCCTCTAGATTTAGCCTCTTTGAGTGCAACTGTAGCTTTTTTAAAAATTGTATATTTTCCAACTGTAGCACCATAAGTAAATGTAACATGAAAAGTTAAATTATCTACCACTATAGCATTATTAAAAAAATAATTCTGTATTTTTTTAATCAAACTAAGAACATCAATCTCTTCTTTATATGCGATCCCAAACTCATCAGCATTAATTCTATACAGTAGGTCATGGTTGCAAATTTTCTTTAAAATTTCTGCAATTTTCATGAGAATTACATCTCCAGAATCACATCCATAGGCAGTATTAACATAACTAAAATTGTCCACATTTAAAAGCAATAGCGTATATTTTCTTATATCTGTTTTAAGCATTTTTTGAAGAGAGTTTTTATTTTTAAGTCCTGTAAGTGTATCATTGTAAGCAAGAAAGTGTAGATCTTCTTCTTTTTCCTGCTCACTTAAAATTATATCTATAAGCTTTTGTGTAAAAGATATTGCTGAGAGTGTAAAATCATCGCACTCTTCATGTCGATAAATAATCTTATAGTCTAAAATCCAAATATCAATCTCTTTTAAAAAAGATTTTAATAACTCAAATATCTTTTCTATCTTATCACTATATATCTCTTTAGATACAAGGCACTCTAGTGCTTTTTCTTGAATTTTATATAAAGATTTATATCTTGAATTTTTCAAGATGTTCCCCTTTAAATTTTTAAACTATATTACATAGTTATTTATGAACGAAATTTATCTAACTCACTGTTTAATTTTTCTGTCATTGAATGTAAATGTTTTGCAGCCTGAGATACATTTTCAACACTATCTACATTACTTTTTGATATATTGTTTACATTATCAACTTTAGCAACTATTTGCTGAACCTTAGTTGAAGTATCTGAAAAATCATTTACCGTTTGGTTTGCATCAGATATGGCTTGATGAATCACATTTGATATCTCCGTAGTTTGCTCTTGGAGATGTGCAGAAACATTCGCTATGCTTTGAATATCATGTGCATTATCTGATATCTCACTATTCGCTTCCATGATTGATTGTACCACAACATTGATAGTTGCATCAATCTCAACAAGTGATTTTTGAGTTCTCTCTGCTAGTTTTCTAACTTCATCAGCAACAACAGCAAATCCACGCCCATGTTCACCAGCCCTTGCTGCTTCAATAGCTGCATTTAGTGCGAGTAAATTAGTTTGGTCAGCTATATCTTTTATAATGTTTAAAACCTCTTTAACTTCACTTGCATTTTGACTTACTTGATTCAATTTTTCTGCTAAATTCTGCTCTTTAACTGAAGTCTCTTGCATTGTACTTCCAAGCTCTTCTACTTTTGTTTTAACTTCATTGAGACTGCTATATGTATTTTCCAATTCAAGTTGAGACTCTTTTGCTTTCTTAACAGAATTATCTAAATAGTCACTAAGCTCAACCCCTTCTTCCCTAGTTTTTGAGACTATTTTAGACTCATTTTCAACATTTTTACCAACCGAAAATGCTGTTTGAGACAACTCTTCTGATATAGCAGAATTTTCTAAACTTATCTGTTTTGATTCTTTGACTATATCGTGTAGTTTAGCTATAAAGTTATTTATGTTTTTAGAAACTTCTCCAAACTCATCATTCGATTTCACCTCTAATCGTTGTCTTAAATCACCCTCGCTACTTGCCATCTCTTCTACCAAAGTATTTAAATTATCAAGCGGCTTCATTAAAATTTTCGTACTAACAATGATAATTATTAGTGTAATTACTAAAATTATAAGTCCAAGAACCAAAAGTCCGATAGTCTGCTCTCGCAAAAATTTATAGGCTACTTTTTTTTGAAAAGTTACTGCTGTTATCCAATTTGTCTGTTTTGTACGATAGAAAGCAAGGAGTTTATCTTCCCCTTTGTATTTATACTCTATCAAGCCATCGTTCAAACCTTTAAATCTTTTTGCAATAACTGAGGTTTTGCCTAAAACCTTTTTGTTTGGATGAGCAACTATAGTTCCTTTGCTGTCATATAAAACCGCATAACCACCATCAAATTTTGTATTTGTAATGATTTTAGTTAAAGTGTCTAACAGTATATCTGTGCTAAAAACTCCCAAAACATCACCATTTCTATTTTTCAATGGAGTCATTATTGATATCATCATCTTTCCAGAAGTAGCACCTTTGTATGCATTTGTAACCCCAACTTTTTTTGTTTTCATCGCTTGTTTGTACCAAGGTCTTGATCTTGGATCATATTTAGAAAGCTTATATTTTTTTCCATTACTAGAGACCATTCGTCCATCTATAAAGCCGATATAGGCACTCATGGCCCCTACTCTTTTTGAATATTTTTTTAATCTTGTGGATAACATTCCATCAGATATTCCTTTTGCTAACCATAGCTCTTTTGCACTGCTTTGTACTAAACTTTTTTTATTTTGTAACCACAAATCTATATATTGTGCTAAACTCTTTGCTTTTGCTTTTATTGAAGATTTAACTTCAACTACACTACTTTGCTTAGTATGATAATAACTAAACACTCCAAATGTACTTAGTCCCAAGAAGACGATAACAGATGTAACTAATGCTATTTTGTTTTTAAAATTCATACACAAGCCTTTAATTTCAGATATTCTCCTTTGATTGTACAGCTTCTTATATTAAAAAATAAAATTTATCCCTATTTCTTCTGTTTCTTTTTTACTTTTTTATTCCACCAAAAACTTGACTTCAATTATCTATTTTAGATACTATAACTCAAATAGTTGCTAATTTGGTATATTGTTCAAATATTAAAGGTGGGTACCAAGAATGAAAAAGTCTATTACAATTAAGTTTAAAATTTTACTTATTATACTATTTACAATCATAGCTGTTTCTGCTGGAATTATGCTTGAAACTATCTACAGTATAGACTCTCTTACAAAACAAAATATTAAAAACTATAGATCTGAAGCCTATAAAAACAAGGAAAATGAATTAAAAAATTATGTTAGTGTTGCTATAAAATCTGTTGAATCTTTCTACAATAGAACTTCCAAGGACAAGATACGAATAGAAGTTGAAACAAAACTTGAAAAACAGATAAATTTTCTATTTTCTATTTTGGAAGAAACATATAATAAAAACAAAGACAACTCAACAAAAGAAGAGTTGCAAAAACAACTGATAGATATAATATCATCTGCAAAATATGGCAAAAGTGGCTACTTTTGGATAAATGATACCCAACCAAAAATGATAATGCATCCGATAAAACCAAGCTTAGATGGCAAAGATTTATCAAATCTCAAAGACCCAAATGGAATTTATCTTTTTAATGAGATGGTAAAAGTGGTAAAAAAAAGTGGCAAAGGTGTTGTTAGATATAGTTGGGCAAAACCGGGATACAACAAACCTCAACCAAAAGTCTCATATGTGAGATTATTTAAACCTTATGGCTGGGTAATTGGAACAGGTGCTTATGTGTCTGATGTAACATTGGAGATGAAAAAGGATGCTCTCAAGACAGTCTCTCAGATGCGTTTTGGCAAAAGTGGTTACTTTTGGATAAATGACACCCAACCAAAAATGATAATGCATCCGGTAAAGCCAAGCTTAGATGGCAAAGATTTATCAAATCTCAAAGACCCAAATGGAATTTATCTTTTTAATGAGATGGTAAAAGTGGTAAAAAAAAGTGGCGAAGGTGTTGTTAGATATAGTTGGGCAAAACCAGGACACGATAAGCCTGTACCAAAAATTTCATATGTAAAGCTATTTAAACCTTGGGGCTGGGTAATTGGAACAGGAGAATATGTTGACAATATAGAATCTCACATAAAGCAAATAGAAAAAGATTCTCAATCCAAAATCAAATCTTCTATCATAAATATCTTCTTGACAGTCCTTGTATTGGTTTTAATTATAGGTTCTATTGTAATTTTTATAACAAACAAAACTATAATAAACCCTATAAAAAACATCTTAGATATAACTGGAGATTTAGCACGAGGAGATGGAGACTTAACAAAACGAATAAATGTAACGAGCAAAGATGAAATAAAAGAGATGGCAGACAATATAAATGAATTTATAGAAAAAGTTCATATAAGCATAAAAAATGCAAAAATATCTGGAATGGAAAACTCCTCAGTATCTAGTGAACTTTCATCAACCGCAAATGAAGTAGGTAAAAATGTAGAAAAATCTGTGGAAATCGTCAATTCAACTACCAATAATGCATCAAAAATAAAAAGCGAAATTCAAAATGCAATGCTTGATGCAGACAAAAGCAAAGATGAGATGACCGATGCAAACAAAATGTTGAATAATGCAAAAAATGAGATAGTCAACTTAACTTCAAAGGTACAAAATAGCGCAGAGTCAGAGATAAGTATAGCTCAAAAAATGGAAGGATTATCAAAAGACACAGAACAAGTAAAAGATGTGCTAAATATAATATCTGATATAGCAGATCAGACAAATCTACTTGCTCTAAATGCAGCCATAGAAGCGGCTCGTGCAGGAGAGCATGGTCGAGGTTTCGCAGTTGTTGCAGATGAAGTTAGAAATTTAGCTGAAAGAACCCAAAGAGCTCTTACAGAGATTCATGCAACAATCAACATCGTAGTCCAATCAATCTCATCAACAAGCGATGAGATGAATGAAAACTCCAGACAAATGGAATTGCTATCTGATATAGCAATTCAAACAAATGAGATGATAGAAAAAACTACAAATATCGTACAAAATGCTACAGATTCAAGTGATAAAACGATCGAAAAATTTTCTCAGACTACACATCAGGTTGATACACTCATAGATGATGTTTCACAGATCAACTCAATATCTTCACACAATGCAAGAAGCGTTGAAGAGATAGCGAGTGCGGCTGAACACCTCAATAAACTAACAACTGATCTATCTTTAAAACTAGAGCAATTTAGAACATGATGTACTAGTATCTATCCTATATGAACTAGTTTAAAAGTGCATCGGTTTTTTCCATTATTTTTCGAGTAGTATAGGGCATTGTCCGATAATCTTACCATATCTTCAAGTGAATCTGCCATCCCAAAAGCAACTCCAATAGATACTGTATAGTTAATTTCGATATCATTATATTTAAAGGTATTTTTCTCAAATGATTCTCTTACTCTTTCAAATAGTTTTTTTGCATCTTCTAGTGAAATATCCTCCAATAAAATGCAAAACTCCTCTCCTCCAAACCTAGCAAATAAATCAGACTCTCTTAAATATTTACTTAAGATTTTTGACACCTCTTTTATGCCGATATCTCCCGCATTATGCCCATATTCATCATTAATATTTTTAAAATTATCTATATCTAGCATTGCGACTATAATCGGAGTATTTTTTCTTTTGTTTTTTAAAAATATTGATTCTCCTACATTATAAAAATAACGCCTATTGTAAGCATCTGTCATGGGGTCTGTATTTGATAATAATTCTAACTGCTGCTCTAATCTATATCTGCGCAGATAATTTAGTGATAAAATAGTCTGTAGCAACATCGCAATAAAAGTAGCCGGCCAAATTAAAGCTGCATAATGACTATGTTGAAAGTTTTCAGCAAAACCAATAATACCAAGCAAATGTGGTAAAAGTGCAGTAAAAAACAACATAAGCAAACCATAAACTAATGAAAATCCTTGAAAACACATAATTTCAGCAAGTAAAAAATAGATAAAACCACCAATGCCATAAGTCATACCACCATCTAGATGGTTTAAAATATCAACAAATACAATTTCAATAGTGAGTATCGCAAGTACAGTAATTATCAACAGAGATCTAAGGTTTGATATATATTTAAAAATAAGTGCAACTAAAAAAAGTAGTAGAAAAATCAACCTCAGCATAATTGTATCTTTTGCTCCAATAGGGTCAGTAACATAGTCCCAAATCCACATAACTGGACCCACAAAACCAAATATTATAAAAATCGCTATACTAAAAAGTCTATTATCAGCAAACTTTTTCTTTCTAATATCATTATTTTCCAATAAAGCATGATAAACATTTGCAATTAATATATACAATTTAAACCTACTATTTTTTTAATATTAAGACATACTATCAAAAGAACACTGATATAGCATTTAATCCATACAAAATAACTATCTCATAGAAAGTAAATTTTTTATTGTAAATTAGCACTTAAACTAAAATTATGTATAATAATCAAAATTTATCAATCGGGAGAAAATATGAAAAAAATCTTGATGGGGAATGAAGCTATAGCTTTGGGGCTTATACACTCTAATGTCGATATGGTTTCAGGATACCCCGGGACTCCTTCTAGTGAGATTATTGGAAACTTTCAAAAGTTTTCAAAAGAGTTTGATTGCGATACTTATGCACAGTGGGCAACAAATGAAAAAGTTGGTTTTGAGGTCGCATATGCCGGAGCGATTGCTGGCAAAAGGACTTGTACTACACTCAAACAAGTGGGATTAAATGTAGCGAGTGATGCTCTCATGAGTGCTTCATATATAGGACATTTGGGAGCTATGATACTAGTCAGTGCTGATGATCCTGGTTTTCACTCTTCTCAAACTGAGCAAGATAGTAGAAGTTTTGCAAAATTTGCTAAGATACCAGTTTTTGACCCTGCTACTCCGCAAGAGGCTTACGATATGGTCAAAACTGCGCTTGATCTCTCGCAAAAGTTTGAAATTCCTGTTATGTTAAGACCTGTGATGAGAGTCTCACATGCAAGAGAGATATGTGATGTTGATGATGAAGTTGATTTTCAGCCAAACAGAGGCGAATTTAAAAGAGATGTAGGCAGATGGGCAGCAGTTCCGCCAAAAGGCAGATTTGCACAAGGGTTGGAACAGTTAGAGAGAATAGATAAAATAGCCCTGTATAATTGGGAAAATTTCATTAAACCCAGAGTTGATGAACTTTCAAGTTCAGATACACTTTGTCTAACAAGCGGAACAGGCGATGGATATGTCAGAGAAGCTGTGGAAGATATGGATATAAAAGCAGATATCTTAAAGATAGATTTACCTTATCCCTTGCCAAAAAAAGAGTTGGAAAACCTCTTTAAAAACTACAAAAAAGTGATCATTTTCGAAGAGAGTTACCCATGCATGGAGGAGCAGTTAAGCTCACCAAATCTACATGGAAAGCTTACAAATGATGTCCACAAGATAGATGAATTTTCAAAAGATAAAGTTATAAGAGCATTTAATAATGTTGGATTATTGGAAAAAAGCAGTCCATATCAAAATGCAAAATTTGCGGACGAGTTACCCGTTCGCCCACCAAATCTTTGCCCTGGTTGTCCACATAGAGATGTATATTATGCAATCATGAAGGTCTTTAGAAAGAAAAAATCTATCTACCCATCAGATATAGGATGCTACACTCTAGCTCTAAATCAAGGGGCAATCGACACTGTCTTATGTATGGGTGCCAGCGTTGCCATGGCGAGTGGTTTCTCTATCGCAGATAAGAGCAAAACTGTTATAGCTAGCATCGGAGATAGTACATTTACTCACTCGGGAGTCGCACCACTTATAAATGCTGTATATCAAAAACACAAATTTATACTAGTTATCATGGATAACTCAGTAACTGCCATGACTGGTCGTCAAGAGACACCTGAGAGAGCAAATCCCGGCGAGATAAACCTCAAACACATAGTAGAGGGTTGCGGGGCAACTTGTATGGAACACATATATACTCCTGATTTGGATGAGAGTATAGCCTTTATGAAAGAGGTGAAGAAAAAACACGAAGAGACTGATGGTCCACTTGTTGTCATCATGAGAGAGTTTTGTGTACTTGACAAAGAGAGAGCACCGCAAATGCTTCCTGGCATCTATGCAACTGTAGATCCTGATAAATGCGTGGCTTGTGACATCTGCACAACTCAATACAAATGTCCACCTATGCACTATAATGAAGATCACAAGATAGAGATAGATCCATTTTTATGTATAGGATGTGATGCATGTATAGAGGATTTATGTCCAACTGATGCATTTATAGAGAGGGAGGTAAAATG
This sequence comes from Campylobacteraceae bacterium, assembly GCA_026988975.1. GTDB lineage: Bacteria > Campylobacterota > Campylobacteria > Campylobacterales > Sulfurospirillaceae > JAADIZ01. The sequence continues at coordinate 31,550 of JALSKH010000048.1, read as the reverse complement.
AAATATCAAATTGTTATAGCTGGTATCGGCGGTCAGGGCGCTGTATTTTTAGTCAAAGTTTTGAGCATTGCCGCAGGACTTAAAGACCAGAAGTGTCTTGGCACTGAAAATCACGGTATGAGTCAAAGAGGCGGCTCTGTGAGCTGTTATGTTAAAGTTGGAAACTTTTACTCTCCTGCTATCGATGAGGGACAAGCAGATCTACTCATAGCATTAGAGGGAAACGAGGGATTAAGAAATATACAATATCTAAAAAAAGATGGTGGTACTATCGTCGTAAATGCTGATGAAAAATTTCCACAAATCGAGTATAAAACAGTAAAAATCGATGCCTTCAAAAAAGCAACAGACGGCGAACTTCCTATACAGGCACTAAATGTATATATGTTAGGAGTATCTCTTGCAAAAGACCCAAATTTTCCATTTACGATTAAAGATATAGAAGAGGCTATACGGGTAATGAATGCAAAAGTGGCAGATAAAAATATAGCCGTTTTGCATAAAGCCATAGAAGATAGTAGGAGCATTAAATGATTTGGTCAAAGGATGAGACTTTGACTCGTGACGAGTTGGAAAAATTACAAACCAAAAGACTAAAAGAGACAGTCGCTAGAGTATATGGCGCTGTTCCTTTTTATAAGCAAAAGTTCAAAGAGTTGGGCATCATGCCCAAAGATATACAATCAATCCACGACATATCCAAACTTCCTTTCACCAAAAAACAGGATCTAAGAGACAACTATCCTTTTGGTCTCTTTGCAGTTGAGCAAGACGCAGTCGTGAGAATCCACAGTTCAAGCGGAACGACTGGCAAACCCACAGTTGTTGGATACACAAAAAGTGACATGGATGTATGGAATGAAGTGATGGCAAGATGCTACACTATGAGCGGAGTAAACTCAGCAGACACCGTACATAATGCCTATGGATATGGGCTTTTTACCGGTGGTTTAGGGCTTCATGATGGTGCTCAGACAGTTGGAGCAACAGTAGTTCCAAGTTCAGGCGGATTTACTTCAAGACAGCTTCTTTTGATGAAAGATTTTGGCTCTACAGTCTTGGCTTCTACCCCTTCTTTTGCACTTCACTTAGCTGAAGTTGCACAAAAAGAGGGATATGATTTGAGAAAAGATTTCAAACTAAAATGCGGTATCTTTGGAGCAGAGCCAACAAGCGAGGGCTTAAAAGAGGAAGTAGCAAAAGTTTGGGATATAGAGTATTATGAGATATATGGCATGAGCGAGATAATAGGACCAGGCGTCTCAAATAGCTGTAAAGAACACAATGGGCTTCATATATTTGAAGACCATTTTTATCCTGAAATTATTGATTCAAAAACAGGTGAAGTTTTACCTTATGGCGAAAAAGGTGAGTTGGTTATCACTTCTCTTACAAAGCAGGCATTTCCAATCATCAGATACAGAACAGGAGACATCACAAGCTTGGACCAAACTCCTTGTAGATGTGGTCGAACACATGTAAGGATGAAAAGTGTTATGGGAAGAGCTGACGATATGCTCATCGTAAATGGTGTAAATGTATTTCCTTCACAAGTCGAGCATGTGCTTTCAAATATAGAAGAAATTACGCTAAATTATCAGATAATCGCGGACAAAAAAGGGTATCTTGACAGTTTGGAAATCATGGTAGAGGTAAATGACTCAATGCCGATGGATAGCATAGGAGCACTTGAAAATCTCAAAAAGAAGATTCAGGGTGAGCTTTTAAACAATCTATACATAAATGCAAAAATCAAACTGGTTGAGCCAAGAAGTATAGAGCGAAGCATGGGAAAAGCCGTGCGAGTAATAGATAAAAGGGGACAATAATATGAAATATAAAATAAAACAACTCTCTGTATTTTTAGAAAACAGAGGTGGAGAATTGGCAGATTTTACGAAAGTATTATCAGAAAACGGTGTATCTATAAAGTCGATCATCTTGGCGGATTCTAGTGATTTTGGACTTGTTCGCTCTATCGTTGATAACCCTGAAAAAGCCAAAGTTGTACTAGAAGATGCTGGTTTTAGTGTGAGATTTAGTGAAGTTTTTGGAGTAAAGATAGATGACTATGTAGGCAGTTTTGACAAAGTGATAGAGATACTTGCCAAAAATGATATAAATATTTTTTACACATATAGTTTTTACGAATCAACTATGGGTGTTTTTATATTTAGTGTTGATGATATAACCAAAGCAGTTGATGCCCTCACCAAAAATGAGGTGCAGATAGTCGAAGCTAAACAGTTCTACATGTAGAGCCTCTTATGACTTATAGCAAAAACGAAAGCCTATGTGCAGATGAACTAGCCTCTTTGCAATTTAAGAGACTAAAAGAGACTCTGATCAGAGTTTACAATTTAGTACCTTTTTATAAAGAAAAATTTGACAAACTAGGCATAAAACCTAGCGATATAGAGAGTTTAGAGGATATCTCAAAACTTCCATTTACTAAAAAACAGGATTTGAGAGACAACTATCCTTATGGTCTTTTTGCGGTTGATATGGATCAAATCGTGCGAATTCATAGCTCTAGCGGAACCACGGGGAAGCCCACAGTTGTGGGATATACAGAACATGATATGGATGTCTGGAGTGAAGTTATGGCTAGAGTCTTTACTATGGGTGGGTTAACTAGCAAAGATATACTCCAAAACTCCACTGGCTATGGACTTTTTACTGGTGGTTTGGGATTTCATACGGCAGCTGAGCGGATGAAGATAGCAGTCATACCAAGCTCAACGGGTTTTACCTCTAGGCAACTTCTTTTGTTAAAAGATTTCAAGGCAACTGCCATCACAGGAACTCCATCTTTTGCACTTCATATGGCTGAAATTGCTGAGACAGAGGGTTATGACATAGAAAAAGATTTTCATCTAAAAGTTGGATTTTTTGGTGCAGAGCCTGCTAGCAAAGGGTTAAAAGAAGAGATATCAAAGATATGGGGAATCGACTATGTGGAAGTTTATGGACTCTCTGAGATAATTGGTCCTGGCGTTGCTTCTAGCTGTAAGCACTCTTCTCTTCTTCATATCAACGAAGACCACTTTTACCCTGAAATCATCGATCCAAAAACAGGTGAAGTTTTACCTGATGGACAAAGAGGAGAGCTTGTAGTCACCACTTTATCCAAACAGGCACTTCCTATCATCAGATATAGAACTGGGGATATAACATCTTTGACCAGAACACCTTGTAAATGCGGAAGAACGCTAGCCAGGATAGAGAGTATAGTTGGACGAGCTGATGATATGCTCGTGATAAATGGGGTAAATGTATTTCCTTCACAAATCGAACATGTACTCTCAAATATAGATGGAATTACACTAAATTATCAGATAATAGCCAAGAAAAAGGGGTATTTGGATAAGTTGATGATTGACATAGAGTTAAATGAAAACATTATGAGTGAAAACATCAGGGAACTTGAAAGCTTAAAAAAATCAATACAGCATAAGATGCTTAACAATCTGTATATAAATGTAGATGTCAAGCTTGTAGCACCAAAATCCATCATCAGAAGCGAAGGAAAAGCGGTGCGAGTGATAGATAAAAGGAGAAGCGATGAAGTATAGATATATAGGAAAAAGCGGACTCAGAGTCACGCCTATCTGCTTAGGAACTATGACTTTTGGCTCTTTTAGCGACAAAAAAGAGTCTTTTAGGATAATGGACAAAGCGTACGAGAGAGGTATAAACTTTTTTGATACAGCTGAGCTCTATCCTGTGCCTCCCTCTGCCCACTACGCAGGAGTTACCGAAGAGATAATTGGAGAGTGGCTTCAAGGCAAGCCAAGAGATTCCATCATAATCGCTTCAAAAGTTGCCGGAGCGGCAAATGGCTGGTTTGTGCCACCCATCAGACATGGGTTGACTGCGATAGATAGATTTCACATAACAAAAGCGCTTGATGGCACTTTGAAAAGACTCAAAACTGACTATATAGACCTATATCAGGTGCATTGGCCAGATATGAGCGTACCTATAGAAGAGTCACTAAGTGTACTCGATGAGTTTGTAAAAGCTGGGAAAATCAGATATATCGGTACTTCAAATGACACTGCTTACGGACTGACAAAAGCGAATGAAACTTCAAAGCATAAAAATCTAGCAAGATTTCAATCCATACAAAACAATTTTTCAATGCTAAACCGAAGATTTTTAGATGAGCTCGCAACTGTTTGCAAAAAAGAAAATATCTCACTTCTGCCCTACTCTCCGCTAGCTGGTGGAGTGCTAAGCGGCAAATATAATCAAAAAGTTCTGCCTATTGGGGCAAGATTTACAAAGTATCTAAATGATCCAAATCCAAGAATGCAAGCTCAGGCAAAGAGATTTGTAAACGACAAAACTCTAGACTCAACCGAAAGATACTTAGAAATAGCTAGGAAATATGATGTAAACTTAACTACATTGGCAACTGCTTGGAGTATGAGTTTTGATTTCATAGCTTCTACTATCATAGGTGCTAGTAAAGCCGAACAGTTAGATGTGATTTTTGACGCCCTTGAGTACAAAATAAGCAAAGAGTTGATGCAAGAGTTAGACAAGGTTCACCAAAGCATTTTATACCCTATGGGTTAAAGGAGAAAAGATGGACTGGTATCTAGGTGTTTGGAAAAAATATGCAGTTTTCAGTGGAAGAGCAACTAGGTCTGAGTATTGGTATTTTGTGCTGATAAATATAATCGTTAGCATAATTTTGGTCTTTACAGATAAAATTCTAAGAGATAGTGGACTTCTAAATGGTATATATTCACTAGCTGTTTTCCTACCATCCATCGCCGTTACCGCTAGAAGACTGCATGATGCTGATAGGACGGGATGGTGGCAACTGCTATTTGTCATCCCGATCATCGGTTTTATTGTTTTGATTATCTTTCTAGCTATGGATGGAACACCATATGAAAACAGATATGGCGCAAATCCTAAAGGATTATGAAACTTTAAATTTGAATTTTCCAATTTGATAATTCAAACACTTCTTCGCTTGCAGATACTTTTGTGAAGCCTGTATTTACGAGATAAGCTAATCTTCCTTGGGTTAAGCATACTAGAAATCTATCTTCGAAAATGGCATAATTTCTCCCTCTAAGATGTGCAAAAAGTTCCTTAAATGAGTCTGGCTCTTTGTACTTTTCCTCAGTCACATCACAAGTGATTATATCCTTGAGTATTTCTATGAAATCTTCACTTTTTGCTACCCAAGATGGAACACTCCAACTTTGAGATGGGTAGCTATAATCTCCAAAAAGATCTAATGTTGTTATCTTTGTCCTATTTTTTTTGTTCATTATGTTATAATCTCCTTAAATATTATATCTCTTTTAAGGTCATCTCTTAGAGGGCAAATCCTCCCGTTGGTCTGAGCCTCACGAGATGACCTTAAAAGAGATATGATATTTTTAGATTAGCACAGACAAAGGAAAAAAACTGAAATTTTTAGGCTTTATTTTAATTCTTATCTCAGCTATATCTTTTGGTTTGATGCCAATCTTTGCTACTTTTGCTTACAAAAGTGGTCTGAATGTCAAAACTATACTACTTTTTCGCTTCTTACTAACTGCAATTATACTAAATATTTATGCTATATATACCAACCGCTCATATCCAAAAGGCAAATTACTATTTGTACTTCTATTTATGGGCATGTTTTTGTACTCTACACAGGCTTTTTCATATTTTAGCGCCGTTAGTCTCATAGGCTCGTCTCTTACTTCTATACTGCTTTATCTATATCCTAGCATAGTTTTGGTTTTATCACTTACACTGCTTAAAAGCAAGGTTTACAAACTTGATATAATTGCTCTGCTACTGACAACAATCGGGGCTATTTTGGTTATAGGTATAAAATTTGACAATGTCAACTTCCTTGGGCTCCTTTTTGGTATAGGGGCGGCTTTGATATACTCCATATATATCATCATAGGCACAAAAGCTATGAGAGGTACAAACCCTTTAGTTGCAACAGCCATCATAATGGGCGGTGCAGCATTTGTCTATCTTTTATATGGATTATCTGTACATGTAGAGACTCCTAAAAATGTTGAGCAGTGGGGATGGATAGTGGCTATCGTTCTTGTATCTACCATTATAGCAAGCATTACATTTTTTGCTGGACTAAAACTTATCGGTCCATTAAAGGCATCTATGATATCAACTTTTGAGCTCGTTGTTACACTCGTTTGTTCACACCTATTTTTGGGTGAAGATATGGGAAGATTACAGATAATTGGGTCAATTTTTATACTACTAGCAGCGATTTTGTTAACCAAGGAGAAAAATAGTGAATAAATGGGATGAAAAAGCAAAAAACTATGCAAGATACTCATCTTGCAAAAATAGTTTTGAAGCAGATATTCTTAAATCGATAAAAGAGTTTGATGTTGATTTTACAGATAGAAGTGTCATCGATGTGGGTTGCGGTACTGGAGTATATACTCTGCATATTGCGCAAATTGCAACTGAAGTTCTTGCTTTGGATTACTCAAAAAATATGCTAGAAATTTTAAGAGAAGATGCAAAAAAACTAGGCATAAAAAATATAAAAACAGACCATGGAACTTGGAGTGATTTTGATCTTAACACGAGATTTGACATCGCAATTTGCACAATGAGTCCAGCAGTAAAAAGTGTTGCAGAGATAGAAAAATTCGACACTTGTGCAAATCAAAAGATATATCTAGGTTGGGCAGGAACAAGGGATTGCACTATCTTAGACGAGCTTTTTACGGCTCACAAAGAGATATACTCACCACCAAATGGTGCAAAAAGAGTGATAAAATGGCTAAAATCAAGAGAGATCAAATATAAAGAAAAAGGGTTTGAAGAGCTAAAACTAAGAGAGAGAACATACAGTGAAGCTTTGGAAAATTATGATTGGCACTTAAGGGTCAGAGGAGTAAAACCAAATCAAAAAATCATAAAAAATACTATAGAAAAATTTTGCAATAGTGAAAAAAAGGTAGTAGAGCAAACCATCAACAAGATGAAGCTCTTAGTGTGGTAATTAAGTATCCAAAGGTACGACTATAAGCCGGGTTCTGTCTTGAGCGACTATTTATCTACTTGTTATCTTACGATAACACTCTAGCGAATGGTAAAAATATGAGGCTTAAACCAATCCATTCTTGCTGCAGGTTGGGTTTACATAGCAGTTTAGATTACTCTAAACTCTGGTGAGCTCTTACCTCACCGTTTCACCTTTTCCTGCCCATACTTTTTTAATTATAGGTCATTTAAAAAAACAACTTACAATAAAAAAGTATGGGCAGGTAGTCTCCTCTCTGTTGCACTATCCCTTGGGTTACCCCAGCCGTCCGTTAGGCGGAACCTTGCCTCATAGCAGCCCGGACTTTCCTCCTGCCCATACTTTTTTAATTATAGGTCATTTAAAAAAACAACTTACAATAAAAAAGTATGGGCAGGTAGTCACTCATCGTACCTTTGTAAAATTATAGCATATTGTGTGTTAACTCTTCCAATACAACTGTAGCATATGAGCCTTTTGGCAGCGTAAAGTGCATCTCAAACCAATTCTCTTCCTCTTTGTATTGACTCTCTACTCCATCTAAAAATATCCAAGCAAATCTTCTTGTACCATTCATTTGATCTAGAAAAGGCTCGGCTTCGTCATAAACTTCTTCTTCTAACTCTTTTGCAAAGTCCTCACACCTCATGCTTCTGTGACCTGGTAGCCAACCTGTCAGTGTTATCTCTTTTTTTCTAAATCTTTCAACTTCATCACCCAATTCTTCACAAACAAAAGGTTTTCCAGCAGGATAGTGATGGGCGATATCTCCTTTAAATAGTTTCAAAAAGTTTTTCTGTTTTTTTAACTCTTTGACTAATTCTAGTGAAAAACCAAGAGCTTTAGCAGCGTCTTTGTCATCAAAACCCTCTAAAATATGTCCAATTTTCAGACGATTTGAGAGCCATGTGTTAAAAAGATAGCTCTGATAAGCACTGATAAAAAAGTTTTTCATCTTTCTTTTTCGCTCTCTTCTTTTTCGCTCTAATATCTCTCTTCCAACTCTATAATTATCCCCCTCTCTGCCAAATCGTTGATAACCAAAAAAGTTTGGCATCCCTTCGTTTGCTAAAGTTTTTAGTGCATTTTGCAATTTTTGAGCATCTATTTTAGTAACTCTTTTAACTCTTATAAAAAATCTATTGCCTTTTAAGTGCCCTATTTTTATCTTGTTTTTATGATATGTTTTTGAGATTATCTTTATCTTTTCGTGTGTAAAATTTTCAAGCTTTGACTCAAAACTCTTGTGAATCGATATATACTGGGTTGTCATGCCATCTTTATCTTTGAGTCCTGCATATCCAAAATCTCTTGTTTTTGCCCCACAAGCCTCACTTAAAGCTTGTATCATCTGCCATGTTGTCATATCTTTTTTTCTTACATGTAGAACTAAATGCTCCCCATCTCCCGTGAACTCATAAAGTGGCAATTCGCTCACAACAAAATCATTGGCATTTTTGGTAAAAAGCACATCTATAGGTGAATGGCTTAAATAAAATAATCGTTTGATAGTGATTCCTTATATTTTTTTAGCATTATATCAATTTTATTCTTTTTAAGCATCTTTTTAGTACACTACATATAAAAATATATTAGGAGTAAGTGTCATGGCATATAAGCTTAGATTGAGTGTGTTTAGATTTGATGCAAAATGCGACTATCTTCCGTTTTATAAAAAGCATTTTATAACGATTGATGGTGATGAAACTATAGATAGCCTTCTTGCAAAGATAAAAGAGGAAGAGAGGGCATTTGAGTATCCTACTGGAAAAAATGCTGCTATATCTATAGCAGGAAAAAATCTTTTTACAAATGTAAAGATAGATGATATAGTTGACAATTTTGGAACAGAGTTTACTTTGATGCCTATGAGTGAAAAAAGGGCACTGAAGGATTTGATAGTAAATAGAGACGATTTTGATGCAAAATTTGACCTGATAGATGCTTTTGTTGACTCTAGCGATAAAAAAAGATTTGATGAGTTGATCATATATCATTATGCTTCAGATATTTATAGATACAGTGATGATTTTCAAGGTGATGCTCTCTTTTTGTTTGCAAATGAAATGATACAAAAGTATCCATCTCAAAAGAGAAATATACTCAAAATCATAGATAAAAAAAGTGGAATTTGGTTGCACACAAATATATGCGGTAAAACATTTCCAACAAACTTTGAAGCAGAAAACAGTATCGACAAACTCAAAAATTTAGCTTTGCAAGAGAGGAATTAAGATGAAAAAATATGTACTATATGATGGCATCATCGACATAAATCAAACACTACCACTTGTAACTTCTGCAAAAGAGTTGCTTAAGTTTATAGATCTTGAACTGCCTACTTTGCAAAATGCGCCACGAGATATAGGGAATGGCTCTATCGGAATAGGAGATGAAGAGTTTTATACTCTAAATGCCAAAACACTCTCACTCGCAGCAAAAGAGGATAGCGCGATAGTTTGCGTTGAAGATAGCTCATTTTTATCGTTGATCTTGACCAAAAGAGAGTTAAAAAGCAATCAGATACTCAGAGATAAAGTGGAAGTAAATCTTGCAAAAGAGGGAATCGAACTTAACTTTCGTGTAAAGATTGACACTCTAGATCAATTTATCACAAAAGAGTATGGTGTCTCAAAAATTAAAAAAGCTCTCAAAAACAGTTTTGATAAATTTTACGGAGCCCTATATCTTGGCTCTTATCAGTGCCAAATAGCACGATACTCAGATATCAACTCTTATGCTAATTTACTTGATAAGATAGACTTAAAATTAGTAAATTACAACTTAAAAGAACAAGTTAGCGGATATGAGATACTAGATGTAAACGAAGAGTTATCATACAAAATGGCAGGGGGTTTGATGCTAGATATGTTTGATAATGCGGCTGATTTTATCATAGTAAATGATGCTAGAAGTTTCGTGATGTTTGATGAGTATCAAAAAAATATAGAAAAAACAGTTGGTAGAGAGATAAATCTTCCTGTTTTTAGCCTAGCACAGATTTTACTGCTCGCCTTTGGAGTTACAGATAGAGACAAGTTAGGACTAAATGACCATAAAATAAAGACGAATCTTATATAATTATAAATAAGACAAATTTAATCCTATTTATGATATGATTAAATCTAATAAAAAATTTCAAGGAGAAATTATGCCAAAGATTAACCGTTATGTCGATATAGACACAGTTGAGAGAGAATCTAAAAAAGATTACATAGATAGACACTCACCATTTGTTCATTGTGCTGACAATGCAAAAAGCGGAGAAGTTTTCTCTGTAACCGTAAAAGTAGGAAATGAATATACTCATCCTGATGATTTTGATCACTATATAGCTAATGTTGCTCTATACAATGGAGAGACTCTTCTAGGAAGAGCTGATTTTGTTGCCGGAACACTTGGTGGACAAGGCGCAAAAGGTCATGTTGAAGTTACATTTAACATAGTACCGACTACTAAAAAACTAAAACTAGTAGCTCAAGCATACTGCACAAAACACGGCGTTTGGGAATCAACTCCAGTCGTTGTTGATGTAGTCTAATTACAAATTTGTCAGCCTTAAAAGGCTGACTCCCCCTATGTCCTAAACTCACCTAATTTATTGTTTAACGCTTCAGTCATACTGTTTAGATGCTCTGCTGCACTTGCTATCTCTTCCATGCTTCTTGCATTTTGTGTTGATATGGTGTCTATAGTAGATACTTGCTCTACTATCTCATCTACATCCTCTTGTGTTTCACTATAGCTTTTCTCAATAGCATCTGAAGTCTTTGTGGCTGCATTGTTTACCATATCTGACATCTCATTTATCTTCTCTTCTACACTTGTTGCACTACTTGCCAACTCTTCTACTTTTTTAGAGTTTACACTCATCTCTTCGCTACTCTCTACTATGGATTGCACTATTACATTTATGGTGGCATTTATCTCTACTAGTGATTTTTGTGTTCGCTCAGCCAATTTTCTTACTTCATCAGCTACTACTGCAAATCCTCTTCCATGTTCTCCTGCACGAGCAGCTTCTATGGCAGCATTTAGGGCGAGCAGATTGGTTTGGTCTGCTATATCACTTATAACCGTCAATACACTTTTTACCTGTTCTGCATCAGAACTGAGTTGTTGTATTTTACTAGCTAATTCGATCTCTGTTGATGCACTTGTTTGTATAGAGTGAGCGAGGGAGAGTATAGCTTTGTTAGCTTCTCCCATATGTTCATTTACCTTTTCTAAGTCTCCTCTTGCTACTTTTGCATCATCTACTGCAGTCTCTAATCTTCTTTTTATCTCTTGTGTTTTAGCAGTAGTCTCATTTGTAGCTTTTGTGGAGTTTTCCACCAGTTTTCCAACTTCTAGTGCTGTTGAAGATAGTTCATTTGCTATAGAAGAGTTTTCATTTGATATATGTTTTGCTTCATCTGTTATAACTCTTACCTTTTCTATAAAGTTATTTATCTCTCTACTGGCTTGGGCTATCTCATCATCTCCATTTATCTCTAGTTTCCTTGTTAGGTCTCCATCTCCACTTGATAGGTCTTTAGCTCTGTGTGTTAGATTATCGAGAGGACTTAATACTGCTTTTTTTATGATGATAAAAAGCATGATAAAGACAAATAAAAATGCCACTATCATTATGATAATTTGATTTACTATATCACTCAAAACCTTGTTTATAGCATCTTCTACTACACTCTTTTTTTGTCCTATAACAGCATATCCTACAATGTTACCACTAAAATCCTTAAGAGCCGTAGATATAAAAAGATACTTTTTATCTGAAAGCATTTTTTGGGTTTGAGTTATGTCAACTCCATCTAATTCACTAAAAAAGTCCATATCTACAATCTTTGGATTAACCGCTAGTGAATATCCCTTTATATGCTTTGATTTTTTCAACAAAGTTGCTATGTGAAGATAACTATCTTTGAGAAGCACTACTAGCTTTTTATTATCGTCTTTCATCTCTTTTACTATGGAGTTAAAACCTTGCATAAACTCAACAGAACCTAGATACTTTCCATCTTCTATAACAGGAGCCACTCCTCTAAGAACCATGCCTGCTCTTCCTAGCTCTATAGCTACAAGAGGTTTTTTGGTCTCTTTTACTTTAACTATAGTTTTTCTAAAAGAGGATAAATCATCTCCAAATTTCTTAGGCTTCCAAACTCTTAAAAAACTGTGAAGATCTGCATCATGGATATGAATCTTCACATGATGTAAATTTGTATTTTCTCTGAACTCTTTTAAGATAGAGTTTACCCCTTTGAGACTATCTCCCCTATCTCTATCTAGCAAACCACCCACGACATACTCATTTGAAGCAAACATGATTGCATTTGAAACGGCTATATCTCTCTTAGAGTCGTATAAAGCTTGAAAACTATCTTGATAATCTTTAACCTCTTTTTTAAAAACTCTAACTTTTGTAGTGTTACTTACATGTATATAATCAAACACAGAAAAACCAATAACTAACAACAAAATGACAAACATTGGAAGAAATACTTTCTTAGCGATACTCACAACAAAACTCCTTAAAACTTTAAACTATATTGTATATAAAGCAACTTTATAGTTCCCTTAACTTTTTTTTAACGCAAAGAGCGTAAAAACTTGATAGTGTTGGTTTATCTCAATACAAAAATCCAAACAACCACAACGGCACCTTATTTACAAATCCTATCTCAATATCATCTGCCACAACATAGGAATTTGACAAATCTGCGATTTGTTTAAAGCTTTTATTTTTGCCACCAATTTCAAAGGTATATTTTTCATCTACCAAAAAATCACCTTTTGATGTGTAGTTGATGATGCGTTGCTTATATAACATACTGACAAAAAAAGTCTCTCTTATTGTTCCAATATTTTTATTTAAACATAGTGCATTAAAAAGATTTGTATTGTTTAGATAGAGCTTATCAGGTTTTTGAAGATTTTTAAATCTTTTTGCTTCATAAATTATATGATGCAAAAGCTCTGCTCTACTTAAATACTCTATATATTTATATAGTGTTGGTTTTGTAATGCCTGTTAATTTGGCTAATTTTTCAATGCTAAGTTCAAGAGGATTTGATGTGCATATATTTAACAAAAGCTTTTTTAATGACTCTATTTTATCACCACTAATTGATACTACATTTACCAAATCGGTATAAAGAATTGTATTGATATTTTGTTGCATTTTATCTATATATCTTGTTTCGTCTTCAAAATAAAACGGATACACTCCAACATCTATAAACTCTTTATAAAATTTTAAAATTTTTTTATTTGGCATGTTATCTATAATTTTATTTGCAATTTTTATATGTGAGTTTAATATCTCATATAAAGAGAAACTATCTAATTTCATATTTTGACTTATCTCTAAATATTCTCTAAAAGATAAAATAGATAGGTGGTACATAGAGTATCTTCTACTAAAATCAGCATTTGTAATCTCAACTGCACTGCTACCACTAAAAAATATTTTTATATCTAAAAAGTCATAAATTAGCTTGATTTGTTGTTGAAAATCTTTGATTTTATGTATCTCATCTATAACTATAACCTCTCCACCGTATTTAGAGAAATAATCTACAAAATCAAACAAAGATACTTCATAAAAAATAGGATGATCGCAAGATATATAAAGTTTTTCTTCATAATCTAACTCTTCTAGCACTTGCAATAAAAGCGTAGTTTTACCAACACCACGACTTCCATACAAACCTGTTATTTTGGCTTTTGAGTTTAATAAATCTTCATACATAAATCTTTTATATTTTGGCAGGTTTTGGTTTCTTTTTAATCTATATAATCGTTGTGCTAAATCTAAAACATCTTTCATTTTACTATTCCTAAATTAAATCGTTAAATGTATTTTACTATACTTATCTTTAAAAAGTCAAACTTTAGTCAATCTCCTCTTTATAAATGAAAAAAGAAGTGGCACAAAAAAGAGATTTAGAACTGTCGCCCATGCTATGCCAAATCCTAGAGATATCGCCATTGGCTGGAGTATCACTGATTGACCTGCTGCAAAAAACATCAGTGTTCCTAAACCTAAAACAGTGGTGATTGAGGTGAGCATTATGGGTCTAAGTCTTCCTGTGGCAAGGCTCAGCATTTCATCAAAATTTTTAGCTTTTTTTAGTGAATCTATCATGATAATTCCATCATTTACAACTACTCCGCTAAGCCCGACGATGCCTAGAAGTGATGGCATCGTGAGATTCATGCCCATCACCCAATGCCCTACCAAAACACCTAGCAAAGAGAGTGGGATAGTCGATAAAACCACAACAGAGAGAGTTATAGAATCAAACATCCAAACAAGAGCTATAAAAATCAAGAAAACCGCTATCACTCCGGCTTCTGCCATCTCTTTTTGAATTTGCCTGTTCTCTTTCTCCTCTCCTTTTATGATTATCTTAACTCCTTGAGATTTTAGCTTTTTAAGCGTAGGTGCTAAAATCTTCAAAAGAGCTGTTGAAGTCATCTTTTTTTTGTGCAAAGATGCATATAGCGTACTCACCCTGACACCGTCATTTTTATATATAAATGCATCGCTGTTTTTATACTCAAAATCAACTATTTCACTGAGTCTTACTCTCTTTAGGGTTCCTGGAATTTGAACAAAAAAGTTCTTCAGCGCCTCTTGTTTGTCTTTGTCTATATCTTGAGTAACTATATCTATGAGTTTTTTGTCATAAGTCATCTTATTAACATCTGAGGCGAAGAAATATGGTCTTAGGACTGAAGCTATATATCTCTCGCTAAAACCTAGCACTTGCCCATACTCATTTACTCTTAGTTTTACCTCTTTTGCTCCTATCTCCTTATCGTCACTGATATTATAGACACCATCTATGCTTTTCATCTTTTTTTCTACTACATGTAGAGCTTTTTTTACCAACTTATCACTTTTCGCACTAAAAGATAGCTCAACATCACTTTTAACTATGCCGGCTCCTGGAACTATGACTTTAAACTCATCAAAATCTTTGCTATTTTCAAACTGTTTTGTATAGCTTTTTATCTCTTTCAGAAGTTCCCTTGCGCTTTTAACTCTCTTCATATCTGAATCATCATAAGATGGAGATAGATAAGGGTTTATATATTTGTTATAAAAATTCTCAGGCTTTCGCTCGTGTAGGTTTATAAATATTTGAAAATTATTTTCCGCCATATGTGGTTGAAATTTTGCATCTAGCATAAAACCCGATATCGAAGTGATTGAGGAGACTTCGCTTTTTGGAAGTTTGACAAGAAGCACTTTTTCTACTTTTGTTACCAATTTTTGGGTCTCTTGAAGCTTTTTATTTATATCTACTTTACCACTTACATATATCTGCGTATTGTCAAAATCTGGAAAAAGTTGGAAACTTGTCCTTTGAAAAAGATAAACAGTAGAGCCTATACAAAAAATCAAAAATAGAATTATTGCACTCTTTTTATACTTTAGTAAAAATGACAGTATCGCTCTATAGACTCTATTCCAACTACTCCACCAAGACTCATTTTTCTTCTGTTTCGTTTTTGCTTTTAGAAACTCCTTTGCATGTAGAGGTAAAAAGAAAAATGCCTCAAACAGCGAACTTAAAAGCAGTATAGAGATGACGATAGGCAATACCCTCATAAATACACCCATATCGCCAGACATGATGAGAAGCGGCAAAAAAGCAAATATAGTAGTAGAAGTTGCCGTTAGGACTGCAGGAAACATTTCAGTAGCTCCATTTATAGCAGCCTCTTTTGGTGGCTCACCTCTTTCGAGATGTTTGTATATATTTTCAGCCACCACTATAGCTTCATCAACAAGCATACCAAGAGCTATAAGAGCCCCTAACAAGGAGAGCATATTTAAGCTATAACCCATCAAATCCATACTAATCAAGCCGATAAAAAAGCTAACAGGAATCCCAAGCCCTACTATGAAAGCGATTCTGCCGCTGATAAATATATAGACTGATAGTGAAACTAAGATAAGTCCAAATATTATATTTGAGATGACGGTATTTAGACGATTTCGTATCCATATAGATGTGTCAGTATAGACTTCAAAATCATAATTTTTGTACTTTTTCTTAAATTGCTTTAGAACTTTTTTTACATCTTTTACCAAAGTGATGGCATTTCCCTCTCTGGCTTTATTCATGTTTACTGATATATTTGGCTTGCCGTTGAAATGCGATATCTCATTTGGATCTTGCAGTTGAAAATCTGCTACTGCTATATCTTTTAGCCTAAGAGTTTTAGCTCCGAATGTCAAACGCATATTTCTCAATTTTTGGAGATTTTTTTCACCAGAAATCGTGCTGACAAAGAGATGCCCTCCTCTTTGCTTGATAAGCCCTATGGGATATATACTGCTGATGGAGCTTAGTTTTGAAGCAACCTCATCTACGCTCAAACCATAAGCATTTAGTCTGTCTTCATCTATCTTTATTAGCAACTCAATATCCGCATCACCTCTTATGCTTATGTCGCTTAGATTTTTTATCTTAGAGAGTCTGTTCTTGAGTTCATCAGCGACATCAAGCATCTTCTCTTTTGGTTGGCTTGAAGCTATCGCTATAGTCACAAGAGGATAAGAGGTCTTTAGGATTTTTGCCACCGGCTCATCCATATCGCTTGGAAAATCTTTTCTAGTAGTCGAGATTATATCTTTGACATCATCCAAAACTTCAGCTTGATTTGAACCCTCTCTTAGATATATAAGTATCTTAAAAAACCCATTTTTAACGCTACTCTCAACCCTGTCCATATCATTAAGATTAATGAGCTCATCTTCAAGCGGTTTTACTGCAATCTTATCAAGTATATCCGGACTTGCCCCTGCATAAAAACCAGTAACAGATATGGTCTCAAGATTTGAAGGAGGAAAAATCTCTTTAGGGATGCTTCGATAAGAGAAAAATGCAAGAACTATCATAAAAAGTAAAAATATATGGTTAAGTATAGATTTCTCAACCGCAAATGTTATAAATCGTTTTATCAAACTTTACTCCTATGCAACTCAATAAAATCTGCATAATCCCCTTGATCTGCTTTTTTTAGAGCTTTTATATATCTGTCTCTCAAAGAATTTTCTTTGGATATAAAATCTTCCATCCAATTTATAGGAGTATAACCATTTTGTCTAAGATAGATATTTGCTAGCATTCTAGAAAATCTTCCATTTCCATTTTGAAAAGGGTGTACATAGACTGCTTTGTGATGAATTCTTGCAGATATTTCGCAAGTATCGTAAGTTCTGTTTTTATGCCAAAACTCTATATCATCCGATAAATTTTTCATTCTTTCTGGAACCAGATATGCTTTTATACCGATAGAGAGTTCCGTTTGTCTAAATTTTCCTGCCCAACTCCAAACGACTCCAAACATTTCATAATGAAGCTCTTGAAACCATTCATATGAAAAAGGTGCAACTGTTTTTGATGGAGGTTTCACAAGATACTTTATCGTAGCTTTTGCTATATTTTTTGCCTCTTCATTGTAGATCTCTTCTAATGACCACACTCTATCTTTATCAAGTTTTAAACCAGAAATATCATCAAAGGGAGTAGCATCCTTTATCTGTTTGATACTATCTCTCACTATGAAACCCAAAGTGCTTTTTTGTACTTACCGTGTAGCAAATCTTTCTCAAATGAAGATATAATCTCTTCTATAGTAGTATCTTCTGCACTTTGCATCTCTAGGGAGAGTGTTCCTTGAACTAAGGAAGCTAAGAATTTTGCTTTCTCTTTTGCTCTTACTCTTTTTATCTCTTCCAAACTGATGATTTCATTTCCCGCAAAATCCAAACCAAGAAGATTTGTTATGGACTCTACAGTGCTAAGTTTAACATCTTCATTTCTCAAAAGTCTATTTATAGTCTGCACTCCCAATCCACTTAATTTTGATAAATTTTCAATAGTTATATCCAAATCTTCTCTTCTTTTTCTTATCTTTTTTACCAGTTCAAATCTTTTCATGATATTACACCTCTAATATCTTTTAAAACTATTTCAAGAGGCTCAGACCAATGGGAGGATTTGCCTCTAAGAAATAGTTTTGAAAGATGTTTATTATACCATAAATGGTATCAAAAAACCGTATCTAGTACTTGATTTTTAAATTTTATATACTCTACTTTTTGTCTTAAAAATCTATTTTCCTCTTTTAAAACTGAGTATTCGCTTGAGATTTTGCTAATCTCTCTACTTGTATAGTAAATCTCATTTTTTATATATATCTTTGGCAAGATGATTGAAAGCCCTATTAAAATAGTAAGATATACTGTCACAAGGAGTCTAAAATCAAGATTTTTCTCTTTTTTAATCTCCTCATCTATCTTATCTAGTAGCTGACTTTTGTCTGTGGCTCTTTTTTTGACAGTTTTTTTACTCAATTTCAAACACCCTCATCTTTGAACTTCTGCTTCTAGGATTCTTTTTCATCTCCTCTTTTGTCGGAACTATAGGTTTTTTTGTCAATATCTTTCCAAGAGAGTGATTATCTCCGCACTCGCACTTCATAACACCTTGCGGGCATATACAACTCTTTGCAAACTCTTTAAATACTCTTTTGACAATTCTATCTTCAAGTGAATGAAAAGAGATGATAGCAACTCGACAACTATGCAAATTTGCATCTTCTATCGCTTTTAAAAGTCCTGCTAACTCTCCTAACTCATCATTTACTTCTATTCTTATGGCCTGAAAGATCAGCGTTGCTGGGTTTATACCTTTTTTTGAGGGGAAATTTTTAAACAGTTCTGACAACTCAGCTGCACTGCTGATTTCACCCTCTTTTCTTGCTTCGCATATCCTCTTTGCTGCTTTTTTATACTCTCTTACTTCGCCATAATCTCTCAAAATATTTTCCAAACTCTGTTTTGAGTAGTTATTGACAACTTCATAAGCACTTAATTTACTCTTTTTATCCATCCTCATGTCCAATACGCTACTGTTAAATCCAAAACCTCTGTTTTTATCATCTAGCTGAAGTGACGAAACACCGATATCTGCCAGGATTCCCCTGATGGAAAGAGTGGAGTATTTTGAGATGATATTTGAGAATTTATCATTTTCAAAAGTTACTCTATCACCAAAGCGTTTTAGCCTCTCTTTGCTAAACTCGATAGCTACACTATCTTGGTCACAACATATCATCTTGATATCTGGATTTTGCTCCAAAATAGCTTCGCTATGCCCGCCATATCCCACAGTACAATCAACGATATATCCATCTTTTATATCTTTAAATTGCTCTTTTACATCATTTAGCAAAACCGGAATATGTGGAATTTTCACTTTAGGACACCTTTAAACATAATAGACTTATTGCGATATAAGAGCATAGCCTAAATAGCTTCAAAAGGGTGAGATTGGGCAAAACTTTTTTTGAGTCATAGCCAAAGCTATGGCGATGAAAAATTTTGTTCAAGATTGCCCTTTTGAAGCTACCCTTCGGGCATTAGCTCTCTATCCATACTCCGCATTAAGACTCCTTGAGCTAACTCGTTAGCCCTGCGTCGTCTTGCCTTGATTATGAATAGAGAGCTAATGTTTAGGATATACTCTTATATCGCAATAAGTCTAATTTGTATATAATACCAAACAATGGGTAAATAAAGGCTAAAAAATGGATAACTTTTTAAAAAAAGAGATGAAAGATATAGCTCTTTCGATGTTTAGAAAAAACTTTTTGGGCATTTTTCACGGCTCCCTCTCAGCAAGAGTAGAAAAAAATCAATTTATCATAAACAGACAAGACGCCATATTTGACAATATGAACGATAACGACTTCATTAAACTCTACTCTAAAAAAGATTATAGATGGAATGAAGCAAGCATTGATGCAGACATTCATCTAAATATATACAAAAACATAAGCGAAGCAAAATATATAGCTTATGTCATGCCCCCTTTTGCAACTTCATACACACTCACTCACGAAACCATCAAACCACTGGATTATTTTGGTTCAACAATCATAAAAGAGATATCGGTTTATGATCCAAAACAGTTCGATGATTGGTATGAAAGAGCTGAGATAGAGATACAAAATCATATGAAAAAAAATCAAACAAACATAATAGTCATAAAGGGCTATGGCATCTATATCTATGAGCGAGATATCCAACAAATCGCCAAAATGATAGCCATCTTGGAAAATAGCTGCAAAATCTTACACTATATGTAGGATCTTTTCAACCACTCCTATCATTTTTCTAATCTCATCATTAGTTATCACATATGGTGGCATGAAGTATATAACATCTCCTAATGGTCTGATGTATATGCCCTCTTTTAAGGCTTCTTGAAAAATCTTGAGTCCTATTCTCTGTTTTGCATCATAACCTTGCAACTCTATCGCACAAATCATACCTCTTTGTCTAACCTCTTTTACATTTTCTAACGCCTCTAGCGGTTTTGTAAGCTCAGATATAAGTTCTATCTTCTCTCTGTTTTTTTCTATGATATGCTCATTTTCAAATATATCCAAAACAGCATTTGCAACTGCACAAGCAAGAGTGTTTCCTGTGTATGAGTGTGAATCTAAGAAGGATTTTCCCTCACTATAATCACAATAAAAAGCATCATATATATCATCTGTAAAAAGCACAACCGAAAGAGGCATATATCCTCCTGTGATGCCTTTTGAGAGACAAAGAAAATCTGGACTTATGCCAGCTTGTTCGCAAGCAAACATACTACCAGTTCTACCAAAACCGACTGCAATCTCATCTGCTATGAGAAAAACTCCCTCTTCATCACAGATGTCTCTCAACCCTTTTATGTAGCTAGGATTATACATCTTCATACTGCCTGCACATTGAACTAACGGTTCGATAACAACTGAAGCAACTCTCCCTCTATGTTTCTTCAAAACTTTTCTCATATCATCAAGCGCTTCATCTTCTGGAACCAAAGATGGGGATTTAGCCTGGACAGTTTTGAGCAATATATCACTATATACCTCTTTATAGAGTCCCGTGTCACTAACTGCTAACGCTCCCATCGTTTCACCATGGTATGAGTTTTGCAAAGATACAAATATCGCTCTCTTTTCGCCTCTGTTTTTAAAGTATTGAAATGACATCTTAAGAGCAATCTCTATGGCACTAGAGCCATTGTCTGCAAAAAATATCTTCTTTAGTGGCTCTGGGGTTATACTGACGAGCCTTTTTGCAAGCCTGATAGCGGGCTCATGAGTAAAACCGGCAAAGATAACATGCTCTAACTGCTCTATCTGTTCTTTGATTTTAGAGTTTATATATTTGTTACTATGTCCAAAAAGATTGACCCACCAACTGCTTATGCAATCTAAGTATCTATTTCCATCAAAATCATATATATATGCACCCTCTCCTTTTTTTATAGGAATCAAAGGTATAGTTTCGTGGTCTTTCATCTGAGTACAAGGATGAAAAATGTACTTTAAATCCTCTTGCATAAGCTTTTTGTTTGTCATAACTGTTATCCTTAGCGATATTTAATAACTATAAGGGTAGAATTATACCAAATTTTTAGGCACTCGGATGAGTGAACGCGAAGGAAGAGAATGATTACTTGGATGCAACGACATAATAAGTATTTGGTTATAACGATTTGGGTGGCAACTATTGCATTTATTGGTGCTGGTTTTGTTGGATGGGGAGCATATGATATGAATACTGACAGAGCCACTTCTGTCGCAAAAGTAGGACATAGAACTGTAAGTGTTTCAGAGTTTCAGCAAGCTTATGCAAACAACTACAATTTTTACAACCAACAATTAGGCGGAAAGCTGACAAAAGAGGATGCAAATAAGATGGGTCTTGAAAAAATTGTGATGCAAAACATCATAAACGAGACGCTTCTTTTAAATCTTGCTGATGATTTAGGCTTTACTGTTTTGAAAAAAGATATAGAAGAGGCATTGATAAAAGATAAAAACTTTCAAGTCAATGGAGTTTTTAACAAAAATAGATATTATGCTCTTTTAAGAAATCAAGGAATCAGTGCAAAAGAGTATGAAAATGGACTAAAAAAAGAGTTGCTTTTAGCAAAACTGCAAAGCATCTTTAAGTTACCACCCTCTAAAAGAGAGATAGAGGTTTTTACATCTTCACTTTTTATGCAAGACAAACTAGAGGTTGCAACTGTAACGGTAAATCCATCTGATATAACTATAAATGACAATGATCTCAAAAAGTTCTGGGAAAAAAATAAAAACAGATACAAAACAAAGAAAAAATACGAATTAGAAACCATAAAAGTAGGCTTGAGTAAAGATTGGGTTAAAGATGATATTTTGAAAAAGTATTGGGAAAACAAAAAATACAACTACAAAGACAAAAATGGAAAAATTCTCTCTTTTAAAGATGCTAAGAGCAGAGTTGTGCTGGACTACAAACTAAAACAGAGCAAAAAAACGGCTTTAAAAACATATCTAAAATTTAAAAAAGGGCAAATTTCTGCAACAGATAAATTGACTGTTTTTGATGATGATACTGCTTTTCCTGTCTCTAAATTAAGAGTTGCAAATAAAACAGAGGTTTTAAAACCTATACCAAGAGATGATGGCTACTTGATAGCAAAGTTAATAAAAGTTGTTCTTCCTAGGGTTATGTCGTATGAAGAAGCCAAATCTATAGTAAGCAAAGAGTATAAAAAACAGGCGTTAGTGTTAGCTCTAGAGAAAAAAGCAAAAGCAAGATTGGATATTTTCAAAGGTCAAAACTTAGGCTTTGTTAGTAGGGATTCTGTTAGAAAGATAAATGGATTAAGTGATGCACAAAGTTCAGAGTTCATAAACTTTGTATTTGATCAAACTACTTTAAAAGGTTATAAAATAATTGGAAATAGCGCAGCTATGTATAGAATAATGGAACAGAAGTTGCTTAATGAAGATAAGTTTAATCTATACAAAAGTATAATAACTCAAAGCATTGTTACAAACAAACGAAATGAGTTAAATAGCAACTTGTTAGTAAAACTGAGAAAAGTATATAGCGTAGAGCAATACTATAAAGGAAAGTAGTTGAATACAACAATACTAGGTATTGATATCGGATCTACTAAAGTTTGTGCTATTATTGCTGAAAAAAACAGTAGTGGTGATCTTAAAATTCTTGGAGCTGGAATAGTAAAATCTCAAGGATTAAAAAAGGGAATTATCACAAATATTGAACTAGCTTCCAACTCCATAAAAAATGCTCTAAATGACGCAAAAAGAGTCGCAGGAACGCAGTACGAAACTGTCGTAGTCTCAATCTCCGGCGCCTATACAAAAAGTATACAAAGCGCTGGTGTTGTCAATGTTCCAAACCATGAAATTGGAATAAAAGAGATAAATCGTGCCATGCAGATGGCAGATCACAATGCAAATATACCAAACGAGTATGAAAAACTTCACATACTTCCATATAACTTTAAAGTTGATGGACAAGAGTTTATAGAAGATCCAAGAGGTATGAATGGAGTTAGGCTTGAAGTGCAAGTCCATATCATAACCGTCCAAAAAAACTCACTGAGCAATCTTGAAAAAGCTGTCAAACTAGCCGGTATTAAAATAGACAATATAGTCTTAAGTGGGTATGCTTCCGAAATTGCTGTTGCAAACGAGGATGAGAGAGAGTTAGGAGTTGTAGTTATAGATATAGGTGGTGCAACTTGCAACATGATCATACATGCTGGAAATTCACTCAGATACAATGATTTTTTGGGAATCGGCTCAAACAATATAACAAATGATCTCTCAACTGCTCTGCACACACCACTTAGCGCAGCAGCCAAGATAAAAATCAATTATGGAGCACTAGATAACAACTCTAGTGAATTGATAGAGTTGCCTATCATAGGTGATGATAACTCTACGCATGAAGTTTCACTTGATATTGTCTCTAATGTCATATATGCAAGAGTTGAAGAGACGCTGATGATACTGGCAAAAATGCTTGAAGATAGTGGGTTTAAAGATCAAGTCGGGGCTGGAATTGTCCTAACTGGTGGGCTCACAAAGATAAGCGGAATCAGAGAATTAGCAACTGCTATATTTGATAATCTTCCTGCAAGAGTTGCAAAGCCAAGAGAGATGGAGGGACTTTTTGAAACACTTAGAGACCCTAGCTACTCAACAGCAGTTGGTCTTGTTATGTACGGTGGTGGACATTTTACACCATATGAGATAGATTCAAACAAAAAATTAAGATATAAAAATGAGATCATAGAGTCTCCAAGTAGTTTAGAAGATAGTATTATAGAAGAAGGAATCGAAGTCATTAAAAAAGATGGCAGTATAGTCAGCCCAAAAGATAGATTGGCTGATTTGACAATGATAAACGAAAACAATAAAAATGGTTTTTTTACAAGTTTGTGGAACCGTTTAATACAACTATTTTAAGAGGAGAAAGAGCATGAGTGGCTTTAGCGTTGAAGAGACAAGATATACTTACGGTGCAAAGATAAAAGTTATAGGTGTTGGCGGAGGCGGTGGAAACATGGTTAACCACATGGTTGATGAGGGTATAAGCGGGATAGACCTCATCGTTGCCAATACAGATGCACAAGCGCTAGATCACTCAAAAGCAACTACAAAGATACAACTAGGCGAAAAGAAAACAAAAGGCTTAGGAGCAGGAATGCTACCTGAAGTCGGTAGAGAATCTGCCCTTGAGAGCTATGAAGAGATAAAGTGTGCCTTAGAAGATGCTGACATTGTATTTGTTGCTTCTGGTTTCGGTGGAGGTACAGGAACAGGGGCTGCACCCGTCATCGCTCAAGCCGCAAAAGAGATAGGCGCACTTACAGTCTCAGTTATAACAAAACCATTTATGTTTGAAGGTAGAAAAAGAACAAAACTGGCTGAAAATGGGCTAAATGAGCTCAAAAAAGAGAGTGACTCTATAGTCGTAATCCCAAATGATAAACTTCTTTCTATAGTTGAAAAAAATCTTGGTATCAAAGAGAGTTTCAAGATAGTTGATGATGTTCTAAGTAGAGCAGTAAGTGGCATGAGTCTGGTTGTTCTATCTTCAGGACAGAGCGACATAAACCTTGACTTTGCAGATGTAAGAACCGTCATGAGTCACAGAGGAATGGCATTGATGGGCGTCGGCGAGAGTAGTGGTGAGGGAGCAGCAATAGAAGCTATAAAAAGTGCCATAGAATCCCCATTGCTAGACAATATGTCCATAGATGGTGCTTTAGGTGTACTTGTTCATTTTCATACTCATCCAGACTGCCCTCTAACCGAAATCAGCAGCGCAATGGAGCTAGCATATAATAGCGCTGATGAAGATGCTGATGTTATATTTGGAACCACAACAGATGAAAATATGGAGAACAATAGAGTAAAAGTGACTATAGTAGCAACAGGATTTGACAAAAAGCTAGAACCTGAGAATATAGAAGAAAATGTCAATCAAGTAAACATGAGAGAGAGAATAACCAGAATGAAAAAAGTAGTTGGTGGATACGAAGGGCAAGAAGATTATCTAGATATACCAACATTTATGCGAAATCAGATGGATTAAGGGGTAAAATAAACCCCCTATCCAGACCTGCCAAATCTTTATAGAATTTTACTTTCATATTGTGCTTTTTTAGATAATTTATGATTTTATCTTTTTGGTCATATCCCATCTCGCAAGCTAGGTATCTCACCTTCTTTTTGATTGATATGTCAATTATATCTTTGAGTATCTCATCCCCTAAAACTCCTGCAAATAGTGCTAGATTTGGCTCGTAAGAGAGATTTTTCTCTAAAACTTCTCCTCTTTTTATATATGGTGGATTTGATACTAAAATATCTATCTTCTCCTCTACTTTATCCAAAAGATTGCAATTTACAAACTCTATCCTCTCTTGGACACCATGCTTTTTTGCATTGATTTTTGCCACTTCAAGCGCATCTTTACTTATATCTGTTGCTATAATTTTTGCTTTGGGTAAAAGTTGGGCTAGAAGTATAGATATTATCCCGCTTCCTGTTCCTATCTCAGCTATAGTCGGCTCTTTTAAATCTTTACAAAAGCGAATAACTTCATCGATAAGCAACTCTGTTTCTGGTCGCGGGATCAAAACTCTCTCATCAACATAAAAATCTCTTGAGTAAAAAGAACATTTTTTGAGCAGATACTCTATGGGGCAAAACTCTTGTGCCTTTTTTATATTATCTAAAAACTCAATAGGCGCCTCTATCACCTCATCTTCATGAGTTAAAAGCCAAAGAGTCTCTACATGTAGAGACTCTGCTAAGAGTATGGAAGCCACCTTGTAAGGACTCTGCTCCATACCTTTTAACTTTTGTGAGCTAGTTTTTAGTATCTCTTTTATGCTAGGCAAGGCTCTTGCACACAATCTTCACTAGCTTTTATATCTACCCCTAATCTTTTGAGTCTTTCAACTAGTGGCGGATGCGTGAAGTATAAAAATATAGTAAGAGGATGAGAGAGAGGAAAACTTCTGTTTTCATTTGCTAGTTTCATCAGCGCTGAACTTAGAGCTTCTTTGCTTTCACATTCACTACCATACTCATCTGCAGCATACTCATTTTTTCTGCTTATCATCCCAAATATCGGCATAAAAAGAAATGACAATATCGGAGAAAACATTAGAAAAAGTATGATATTCATATATATGCCATTGCTAATTCCAAGCTCCAAAAAGAGATCTTTTGGTAGATTGCCAAATATTGCAAACATTACGAAAAGCATCACTCCACTTGAAAGTATATTTTTGATTATATCTTTATGTTTAAAGTGTCCAAGTTCATGTCCTAGGACTGCCAAGAGCTCTTTTTTATCCAATTTTTCTATCAAAGTATCAAATAAAACAACTCTTTTTGATTTGCCAAGTCCTCCGAAGTAAGCATTTAATCTGCTGTCTCTTTTACTTGCATCAAGACTAAAGACTCCGCTACTTTTCAAACCTGCCTTTTGAAGTAGCTCCTCTATGGAGTTTTTCAAATCTTCATTTTGCAAAGGGGTGAATTTGTTAAATATCGGGGCAATCAGAGTCGGATAAACCATATTTATAAAAAGTATGATGACAAACACTGCCACAAATCCCCATATCCACCAATTTGCAAATGTAAGCATTATCCAAGATATCAAAGCAACAACAAGTGAACCAAACAGAAAAAATAGAGCCCCGGCTTTAACTTGATCAACCAGATATGTTTTAAAATCTATATTTGAAAAACCAAACTCCTTATCCAAAGAAAAAGTTTTATATAGATCAAAAGGGAGATTAAAAAGATAATTTATAACTATAAATAGATCTATAAAAATAACTGATCTAAGTATCTCATTTTGTGTAGTTATGAAAGAGTCTAGCATATTTAAACCATTTCCAATCCACCAAATAAAAATCAACAAATCATATAGTATATTTACCAACTCCATCTTAGAACTTGCCACTTTGTAATTGGCTGCTTTTATAAAATTTGCCGTCCCTAAAATCACTGCTTTTGTTTTTTTGGCTCTGTTTACAAAGCCAATTTCCATGACTGTTGCATAAAATTTCACTAAAGCATAAAGCGTATATATAGCGCTTACTACCATCAACATATTTTAAACCTTCATTTTTTTATGGAATTGTATCTAAATGAGGTTAATATTAGCAAAATATTGTTAAAATTTCATAAAGGAGTACTCTTGGCACTATTAGATTTACTTAACATATCCAAAGCATATGAAACACAACAGATACTAAAAGAGGTTGATTTTTTTATAAATCAAGGAGAGAGGATCTGCATCATCGGCAAAAACGGTGGTGGAAAATCTACCCTTTTAAAGATAATCAATGGTACACTAAAAAGTGACTCAGGCAGAAGAGTTGTGCAAAAATATCTCAAAGTTGATATGCTTGATCAGATACCAAAATTTACTGAAAATTTAACTGTCAGAGAGGCGATTGAAGAAAAACTGGAAAAACTAAAATCTGCAAAATTACAATATGACGAAATCTCACTAAAACTTGAAAACAGATTTGATGATGTCGGCTTACTAAAAAAACAGGAGGAGTTGATCAACTTCTTAGATACTCACAATGCATGGAATTTAGATGACAAAATCCAAAGAGTCTTGCAAAAATTTGATCTTTTAGAGTATGAGAACAGGTCAGTCGATCTTCTGAGCGGCGGAGAACAGAGACGAGTAACACTAGCGGGCTTAGTTCTTGAAAAACCAGATATCCTGCTCTTAGATGAGCCTACAAACCACCTTGATGTATATATGGTTGAATTTTTAGAAGAGATGCTTTTGAAAGAGAAATTTACACTCGTTTTTATCTCTCACGATAGATATTTCATAGATGCCATCGCTACAAAAACAGTGGAGATAGACAATTGTAAACTAAGGACTTTCAAGGGTGGTTACCAAGATTATTTGGTAGCAAAAGAGCAACTGTTGCAATCTTTAAACAAAGAGTTTGAAACTCTGACAAAACACTTGAAATCCGAAGAGGAGTGGTTAAGAAGAGGCGTAAGAGCCAGACTAAAAAGAAACGAAGGGAGAAAACAGAGAGTTTTTGAACTGAGAGAAAAAGCCAAGGTAAATCCCTCTATTATAAATAAAATAAAATTAGAACTTCAACGAGAGCAAAAAAATTTCAACCGTACAAAATCAATAAATAGACAAAAAATGCTCTTTGAGATGTATGACATAAAAAAATCCTTAGGTGAAAAACTTTTGATAGAGAATTTTTCAACTCGAATACTACAAAAAGATGCGATTGCAATAGTCGGCAAAAATGGCTCAGGAAAGTCTTCATTTTTGAAAATTTTACTCGGAGAGTTGAGTATTGATGATGGTTTGTTCAAAAAAGGAGATTTTAAAATCGGATATTTTGATCAACAGCGGGAGATGCTTGACGATGACAAAAATATACTCGAAACATTTTGCCCAAATGGTGGCGACAGAGTAGATGTGCGAGGCAAAAATATGCATGTTTTTGGATACTTGAAAAATTTTCTTTTTCCAAAAGAGCATTTAAATAAAAAAATAGGCATACTAAGTGGTGGTGAAAAAAATAGAGTAGCTCTTGCACTTTTATTCACAAAAGATGTTGATTGTCTCATACTTGATGAACCTACAAACGACCTAGATATTCCTACTATCAACATACTAGAAGAGCATATACAAAATTTTCAGGGCGCAGTTATATTTGTCAGTCATGATAGATACTTTGTAGATAAAATAGCTCAAAAACTCTTCATCTTCAAAGGCAATGGCAAAGTAGAGGAGAGTTTTTTAGAGTATAGCGAATACCTAAGTATAGAAAAAGAGATAAATGAGCTAGACAATTTTAAAACTCAAAAAAGAGAGAGCAAAAAAAAGGAAAAATCCACCTCATCGGTTAAATTAACATACAAAGAGCAACAGGATTATAAAACTCTACCAATAGAGATAGAAAAACTAGAAACTAAGATAATAGAGTTAAATAACTGCCTAGAAAACAAAGAGTGCTATGAAAAGATAGGGTTAGCAAACTTAAGTGAAGATTTAGAAAAAACCCAAGAAGAGCTAGATATTTTGATAGAAAAATACCTAGCTATCGAAGAAAAAATCGAGCTGATGGATTAGTGTAAAAAGTGCCTAACTCCACTAAAATATAGAGCTATATCATGCTCATTGGCAGCTTTTATGATCTCTTCGTCTCTTATGCTGCCACCTGGTTCTATGATACACCTGACTCCTGCTTCTGCTGCAGCGTCTATGCTATCTCTAAATGGGAAAAATGCCTCGCTAGCCATCGCCGCTCCAAAAACCTCAACTCCCATCTCTTTTGCCTTGACAAGTGCACATTTGGCGGCATCAACTCTGCTTGTCATTCCCATGCCTATCGCCACTAAAGTAGCCTCTTTTACATATACGACACAATTTGATTTAGTTAAACTTGCGATTTTATAAGCTATCTCTAAATCCTCTATACCGCCCTTATATGCCTCTCTTGCACTTACACATTTTGCATTTTTTACTTCATCATCTGCTACTTTATCGCTATTTTGATAAACAAATCCACCATCTATGTGTTTAAAATCATGCTCATCATCGCTAAGAACGAGATATTTACTCTCTTGCGTAAAAATTTTGATTCTCTTTTTATTTGCAAACACCTCAAGTGCATCATCATCTACATTTGCAGCAAGTATAACTTCAACAAAAATTTCATTTATCTTTTCTGCTAGTTTCTTATCAAGCGTTCCGTTTATCGCAACCACTCCGCCATATGCAGAAACAGGATCACATTTTAGAGCTTTTTTATACGCATCAAAAAGATCATCACCTATCGCAAAACCACAAGGATTTGCATGCTTTATGATGGATACTGCAGGAGCTTTTCCAAATGAAGCTGCTAACTTCAAAGCTCCATTTATATCAGTCATATTGTTAAAACTTGCCTCTCCTTTTAGAGTTTTAAAGTTATTTGAGAAAAAATAATCAAACTCATACAAAGCCCCTCTTTGGTGAGGATTTTCACCATATCTTGTATTGAATGCTTTAGTTCCTACGATGAATTGCTGCTCTCCAAAACCATCATTAAATCTCTTGTTCATATAGTTTGCTATCATGCTGTCATAAGATGCAGTATGCTCAAATGCTTTTATCATCAAATCTCTTCTAAATTCAAGAGAATTTGCACCATCTTTTAAAGCAGATATCACCAAATCATAATCATTTACATCTGTAACTATCAACACATCATTGAAGTTTTTAGCCGCACTTCGCACCATCGCTGGTCCACCGATATCTATATTTTCTATGATTTCATCAAAATCATCAGTTTTACAAATTGTCTCTTTAAATGGGTAGAGATTTACGCACACTATGTCAATCCCGACTATACCATGCTCTTTTGCAGTCTCTACATGTAGAGGCAAATCTCGTCTGTGAAGTATGCCTCCGTGGATATATGGATTTAGCGTCTTAACTCGTCCGTCAAACATCTCAGGGAACTTGGTAACTTCACTTATCTCTAAAGCTTTTACACCCTCACTTTGCAACAACTTGAAAGTTCCACCAGTTGAAACGATCTCATATCCTAACTCTTCCAAACTTTTTGCAAAATCAACTACACCTGTTTTATCACTTACACTTATCAATGCTCTCATCTAATTTCTCCTTTTTTGGGCAAAGCCCAATAAAATTCCTATCACTAAAGCTTTCGCTTTGCGAAGAGTATCTACTTAACTGATATTTCTTTTGGGCAAAGCCCAATGAAATTTCATACTTTAAAAGAATTATTATATAATATTGCACTTTCAATAAGGATAAAAGTATGAATTTTTTTGATCAAAGCATAGATAGAACAAAAACACATTGTGAAAAATGGGACAGATATAAAGATATGGATGTAATTCCTGCATGGGTTGCAGATATGGATTTTAAAGCTCCAGATGCTGTTATCGAGGCACTGAAAAAAAGAGTGGAGCATGGAATATTTGGATATACTGCCATGGATGATGAAACTTACGATTCTGTTATGGATTTTATACTCAAACATCACAACTGGAAGATAAAAAAAGAGTGGATAGTATGGGTAAATGGCGTCGTTTCAAG
>JALSKH010000047.1 GCA_026988975.1 Campylobacteraceae bacterium | reverse complement strand
AGGTCGTTTGGCTTACTTTTTTATATTCGATTGTATCACTTTCTTATTAAGTATAATAAGATTGATCATTGAGTAGAGAAATCTAGTCGAATTGTTTTAATTTGCAATCTTTGTTGACTTGACAATAACTTTAACTAATCCAAGAGTCAAATCTTGAATTAAGTATATGTTTATATATTTACTTCAAGATTTCCGGTGGCTATAGAGAGTTGGAAACGCCTAGTCCCATTTCGAACCTAGAAGCTAAGCAACTCATCGCCGATAATACTGCAGCTTACTGTTGTGGAAATGTAGGTCGCTGCCGGATTCTTGGAATTTTACTTTTACTTATTTAATTTTATAACTTTTTTCTTAACTTCTTGATTTATTTTTGATTTTCCTATTTTTTTAATGGCTTCAGATAAAATAGATGTGGTTGATTGTTGCCATATTCTAGTTGTGAATACTCTCTCTCTTTTAATATTTTACTAATTTCACTATCTTTATCATCTAGATCACCAAATATCCTTACTTTTGCGGGGCATGTTATCTGACATGCTGTTGTAGTTTTGCCTCTTGCTAGTCTTGTATCTGAACAAAAGATGCACTTATCTGCAAACCCTCTTTTGTCATCTACATACCTGGCTTCATAGGGGCAAACCTCTATGCATTTCATGCATAGTATGCAACTCTTCGCATCAGTCATAACGATACCGCCTGTTCCTTTTGTTATAGCGTCAACTGGGCAAACTGGCATACAAAAAGGATGAAGGCACTCTTGGCACTGTTTTACTGGCTTGAAAGTTGTCCTTGATCTTTGGAGGGAAAAGTAATCGCCTTCCAAATCATCAGAGTCTATCCATAACCTATGTTTGTTTGCACCTTTTTCGATCCCATTCTCCTCTTTGCAGGCGACTACGCAAGCTTTGCAGTTTATGCATAATTCATAATCAAATGCCATACCATATCTCATGATCCTACTTTCCTTATGCTTACATTTGTCTCATTCATAACTGCATCTCCATATACCATTTCGATTTTGTCTTCTATTATCTCATTGTCGCTTGCACCGTTGCCATAAGCATTTGTTAGCTCTTTTGAACTTTCGCCAAAACCGTGTGCAAAAAAGAGTATATCGGGTGCTATTTTATTGGTTGGATATGCTTTTATATATATTTTGGATACACTGCTTTTTATCTCGATCAAATCCCCTAATTCGATATGTAACCTTTTTGCAACACTGTTATTGATCCATGCGTGGTTTGTTGATTGTATATCTCTTAACATTTCATTATTTGAAGTTGCACTTTGAGTATAGTATATATATCTTCCTGTTATCAATCTAAACATTCCTTTTGGGACATGATAGTCATACTCATCTCTCCACAGAGGGAATGGATCTAGGTTGTATTTTTCCATTTTTTTCAATTTGCAGTTAACTGTATAGTCATCATTTGTTCGATACTTTTTCTTATCTTCAGGATAGTAGCTATAAGAGTTGTTAAAGATCTTTTTGCGATATGTTTTCATATTTGGGTACCAAACTCCCTTTTGCTTGAGGGTTTTATAGGCTTCTGTACCATATGTTGAGACAATCATATCTCTATTTCTCTCTTGTAGTGTTTTTCTGTATAGCTCTACCAAATCATACCCACCTCGCTTAAATGCTTCTCTCTCTCCAAATTTTTGTATATCTTCTTTTAGAGATTCATCAAATTTTTTGCTTACATTAAAAAGGGGCTTATTCAGTTTAGTGCCTAACTTTTTAAGTATTACATGTAGAGGCAAACTCTCATACATAGGCTTAATTACCTGGTTTCTAAGTGCGATTGATGGCTCAAGATAGTTAAAGCTAACTGCTAAATCTTCTCTTTCTAAGTATGTGCATTCGGGCAAAATTACATCTGCCATCATCGCAGTATCGCTTGGCATTGTATCTATAACCACTACTAAGTCTAAACTCTCTAAAAATTTTTCTGTTTTAGATATGTTTGGTATGCTTTGCATAATATTGTGTTTTCTAGCGATTAGAGCTCGGATTTTATATGGTGCCGTGTTTTCTAGCACTCTTTTTCTGAAATTTATCCAGCTTCCAGCTTGCGCAGAACCATAAGCGATTCCTTCTAAATCAAATCTATCTTTTGAGTTAGAGTAAAGAGGTTCATCTACTTCGATATGTGGTAGTTTTAGAGGTTTCCCATAGATGATACCACCTTTCGTATTGATATTTCCAGCCATTGCATTGAGTAAAACCATCGCCCTTCTAAACTGAAAATCATTTCTGCTTCCAACGCTTCTTCTTCCCGGATGAAATAGTGGTCTTTGCGCATTAAAAAAGTCTCTTGCTACCTTCTCTATCAAAGCAGCATCAATGCCTGTTTTTGTCTCTGCCCATTGTGGTGTATAGCCACTGTTTAAAATCAACTCTTTATACTCTTTGAAATCCTTAAAATGCTTTTTGACTATATCTTTATCATATAGTTTATCTTTTAAGGCGACAAAAGTCATAGCAAGACAAAAAGCTAGGTCGCCTCCAGGCTTGATGGGTAGCCAAATATCTGCTTTATTGGCTGTCACTGTGCATCTAGGGTCAATCACAACGATGGTGGCATCTCTCTTTTTTGCAAGCTCTATACTGTCTGGCGTCACTAAGGACTCTAGTCTGTTGGAACCAGCAAAGATGATGTAGTCGCTTCCACCAACATCAGGTTCACCTACAGTTCCTATTGTTAGCAAATATGCGCCTAATCTTGTATTTAGGCAGATGGAGCCTTCATCTAGGAAGTTTGAACTACCTATTTTCCCACCAAAGAACCTGATCATCTCCTCTTTTTCAAAGCCTTCGCCGTTACAGTAAGCGATAGTTGAGCGGTTGTCTCTCTCTTTGTTTAAAATTTCAACTAGAGAGTTTTTTATATATTCAAGTGCTTCATCCCATGTAACTCTTTTGTATTTGCCATCACCTCTTTTGCCGATTCTAATGAGGGGGTATTTTAATCTATCTTTGTCATAAAGAGCCTGTATGCCTGAGTTTCCTTTTGGGCAGAGCATATTTCTACTCTTTGGAAAGTACGGATTTGGATCTAGTTTAGTTACAATTCCATCTTCAACTCTGGCAAAACCGGCACATTTGTTTCTGCATATATTGCAAAGATAGGGAATATTTTTTGCATCTTTTTCTGAAGTTTTAGTGGTAAATGTATAAGTAAATGAGGTCGTTGTATGATTTGCAAAAAGTGAAGAACTACTACCATAAACCATAAGGGCAACGCTCTGCTTTAAAAATTTTCTTCTAGATGTTTCGATTAACACTGTACTATCCCGCTTTTAGAAAAATTTATGAATTATACTCTAAAATTTTAAACATAATATTTTGACTTTTCATAGATTAAGCAAAAATTATGTAAAATATCAATTATTATAATTTATTTAAAATATAAAGTTAAATTAATTTTACATTTAGATTATTATTTAAATTATATTTTATCTTTATTTGGATAGTATTTCAATATGTAAAGGTTTTATGACCTTTTAATGAAATTTTATAAATTTGGAGGTTTGAGATGAAGAGATTAATTGCTCCCGTTTTAATCGGGGCTCTTTTTAGCTCTTTTGCTATGGCAAAAGATATGGACATGAAGGCAGAGATAGAGGCTTTAAAAGCTCAGATGAAAGAGCTAAAAGCTGCTCAAAAAAAGATAAACATAAAATCTTTGAAGAGACAGTTGTTAGAAGTAAAAGCTCATGATGCGCATGATAATATAAAATTTAGTGCAGATTTGAGAACTTCTTATGATGTGATAGACTATAAGTTAAATCATACTCCAGATATGCGTGGTAATGTGGCACATGATGCTAGTGCTGGCATTTGGACAAATAAGTTTATACTTAAAATGGCAGCACAACCAAGAGATGATTTAGTCTTTCATGGTGCTTTGGGAGTTTATAAGACATTTGGATACAATGGTGTTCAACCTTACAACTCCTTTCAAAATATGGATTGGTATGCAGATGAGACACCAAGTGGAGATGCAAACTTTAGACTGAAAGAGGCATATTTCATCTACTTTGGAAATATGGGTAAAGTACCATATACTGTAAGTCTTGGTAGAAGGCCGTCAGTAAATGGATTTTTGACAAACTATAGAGATGATGAAGATAAGCCAGCTTCTCCAATAGGTCACAATATAAATATGGAGTTTGATGGTGCAAGCTTTATGTGGCAACTAGAAAATGTAACAGGCATATCAGGTCAATACTTTAAAATCTGCTTGGGTAGAGGAAACTCTAATGCAGATGCTAAATATCCTGGGTTTGATAATTATATGGGCAAACAAGGTCTAAATGGTATTAGTCCTAGCGCTACTCAGACTCCATATGTTCAAAGTGATTTAAACTCAGCAAATATGGATCTAGCAGGCATTATAATGAAGTTGTATGATGATGGTCAATACACAGTTATGTTTAATTGGTTTAAAGCATGGAACATGATGGGAACTAACTTTGGATATCACAAGGGTCTTAATGATGTGAATGGCACAACTGGTGCAGATGGTTATGATGCAAATCTCGTTGATGTTGGAGATATGACTGGTGGCGCACTATCTTTTCAATCTTCAGGCATAGGCGATGGTATAAATGATTTCCTTGATGATACAAATGTTTTTGCATCATTTGCTTGGAGCAAGACAGATCCAAAAGGAAAGCATGGTATTATTAATCCTATGACAGGTGTTGTTGAACAAGTAACTGAAATGCTTGGCTCAACAAAAAGTGAAACAGGTACTTCATATTATGTTGGTGTAAATTTCCCATGTCTCTTGGTTGATGGAGCAAGATGGGGACTTGAGTATAATCACGGAAGTAAATACTGGAGAAGCTTTGACTATGGTGAAGATACTCTAGTAGGCTCTAAACTATCAGCCCGTGGTAATGCTTATGAGGTTTTTTATGACTTGCCATTGCTAAATAAATTCTTAACAGCACAAGTTAGATATACATATATCGACTATGCTTACACAGGTAGCGACATGTTCTTTGGTTCAACTGGAGCTCCAATGGATGTTGATACAACTCCAGGAGCAGTTAAGAGTGCTTCTGATTTGAGACTATCTATAAGATATAGATACTAAACTTTTTAGAGAAGGTCGTTGACCTTCTCTAATCTTTCTTTAGCATATTTTTTGCTACTTCCCATGCTCTGAGACCTAGTTTTTTTGCTTCTGTTGTTGCTCTTTTAGCTGTTTCATTTGTTTTTATATTTTCTATAGTTTCATTTGCTTTTTTGCTGATTTGTGCTACATCTTTTTTGAGGTTTTCTAGCTTCTCTTCGGCTTTTTCCTTCAGTTCGTCTATATTGACACCTGTTTTTAACTCTTCTATCCTTTGAGAGATGACCTCTTTTGCTTCTGTTGTTGCTCTTTTTACTTTTTCAACTGAACTATCATATCTCTCTATGATTTCATCTAAAATCTGTTTTGCTCTGCCATCATATTTTTGTGAATGCTGTTTTAGCATCTCTATGTAGTCATCTTCTATGTGAGGCAGTTCGTTTTTTACCAATTCTAGATTTTCTACGAGAATTTCATCATCGTCTGGTGCAAATTTTATATCATTTTTAAATTTGTCTATCGACTTCAGTATGCCCTCTTTTGTTCCTTGAACGCTTCCTTGTACGAGCTCTTTTGAAAAGGCAAGATTTTCATTTGCAAGCTCTAGTGAAGACTCAAGTATGGTTCCGGCTATGTCGATTATCCTCTTTTTTGAAAAGGCTCCATCATTGATAGCTTGAAAAGTTAGATTTTTAGTGATCTGCTTTGTGGTATCTTCTATATCACTTTGTTTTTCAAGTGTTGTCAAAAGTGCCTCTTGAGTTGTTTCACTAAGGATTCCGAGCATCTCAAGAGCACTTAGTTTGGTATCATTTAGTGCTTCAAGACTAACTTCTCTCATCTCTTTGGGGAGAGAATTTATATGTTTTTCTAGTGCGTTATATGTTCCAGAGATGCTGTTTTGTATATCTTTTTTTTGCTTGATAGAAGATTTTTTTAACTCCTCTATCTCGTATATGGTTTTGTATAAAAACTCCTCTTTGTCAAAGTTGATAGCACTAATCAATCCATGAATAATCGCAGAAATATTTGCTGAATTTTTTATATTTTCATTGTCCAATATTTTGCAATATTGCTCAAAAAGTTCAGCGATTCTTTGTTGTCTCTTTTTGTCATCCTTTAGTCTTTGGATTTTCTTTTTAGAGAGTTCAAAACTAAGTTCCTCTAGTATCTTGATAAATCTAGGATTTTCCTTATTCTCTTTTATGCTGTTTAAAAAAATTGTCTGTATTGATTCCATTTTATCTCCTTTAGAGTACAAATTTTATCTTATCATGCTTTTTTAGAGCCTCATAGAGACTCTGCCTATCATCGGTGCTGTGAACTAAAACTTCTAGGCTATGGCTTGTGTATTTGCCGTTTGAACTGTTTTGTGATTTTTTAACATCATGAACTCTCTCGCCGACTACCTCTTTGGCAATCTTTTTGGCGCTTTCATCTTTGTTGATTATCATCTTGTATTTCCAATTGCAAGGATACTCTAGTTTAAGCTCTTTTGTATTGTCCACTTTTTCCACCATCTTTCTCTTCTAATTGAATGTTGCTTATGACCATCGACCTATCTATCGCCTTTGCCATATCATATATAGTTAGCAGCCCTATGCTCACGCCTGTCAGGGCCTCCATCTCTACACCAGTTTGACCTCTTAGTTTGGATGTGACAAAGAGCTTAAAACCAGGCAAATCATCCAACTCCTCTACATCACAATTTACCGAAGTGAGCATCAAAGGATGGCACATAGGAATCAAATCACTCGTCTTTTTCGTGCCCATTATAGCAGCTATGACAGCAGTCTGGATCACGGGACCCTTTTTTGCCTTTTCTCCAACTATCATATCGTAAGCTTCTTGGCTCATCTTAATGATTCCACTGGCTTTTGCAACTCTAAAAGTATCTGCTTTATCAGATACATCTACCATTTTTGGTCTATCTTTTTCATCTAAATGCGTAAGTTTCATATTTTCCTCAATTTATAATTTGTTGATTATATTCCTGTTTCTTAGAGGCAAATCCTCCCTTTGGTCTGAGCCTCACGAAACAGGAATATAATCAACAAATTATATCACTAAAATCCCAACTCTTCGTTAACTATTATGATATGAGTTCTTCCTTTTTCATCTCCATTTATATAGGCAAATTTGTTTGCTATATTTTCAAGATTGTACTTGGCTTCTTTGCCCATTTCCGAAGCTTTTGCGTTCATTCTGTTTATGTTTTTAACAGCGGCTATATTCATGATTCTCTCAAATCCATCTTTTAGAGTTGGAACTATTTTATTAATGCCAGCGATAAGCAGAACTTTTTTTGGTCCAAATATTTGAGCCGCTACTCTGTTGCCACTTCCATCTGCGTTTACAAGCTCACCATTTTGAGTGATGGCATTGCATCCAGTTACATATAGGTCTGAAAGGAGCCCTTCTCTTCTTCTTTTGATGTTCTCCTGCATATCGATTCCGTTTTCGTACTGGTTAAAAACTTTGAGGTCTTTTTGCCGTAAAATATAATCCAAAAGACCAATTTGTGCAACTGAGGTTGATCCTCCAAAGCCTATGCTTTTAACATCTTCTAAAAATTTTTTAGATAGAAGGAGAGCTTCTTCTGCATTTTTGACAAAATATACGCTAAAACCATTGTTTTCTAAATTTTCTTTTAGTTTTTTCATATTGCAACCTTATCTCTTATTTTATCGAAATTTTGTTATTATTTTAGTAAAATTTTAAAGGTTGTTTATGCGTTGTTCAAAGATGAGTTCATTTATAGTTATGGATATAGTGCGAGATGCCTTAAAATATGATGATGCTGTGCATTTTGAGGTTGGTCAGCCTGATTTGCCACCCTCTTTGAAAGTGAAGCAGGCACTCCATGATGCCATAGATAACGATAGATTTTCCTACACTGAAAGCTTGGGATTGTTTGAACTAAGGGAGAAGATAGCGCAGGAGTACGAGAGGCGATATGGTTTAAATGTCGATCCAAGACAGATTTTTCTAACTCCTGGAACCAGTGGGGCATTTTTGATAGCATACTCTTTGACACTAAAACACTCATCAAGGCTTGGCTTGAGTGACCCATCTTATCCTTGCTATAAAAATTTTGCTCATATGTTAGATATTGAGCCTGTTTTTATGCCTATAGATAAAAAAGATGACTTCGAGCTTCATGTTGAGGATTTAGTGGGTAAAAAATTAGATGCCCTACAGATATCGTCTCCGTCAAATCCTACGGGAAATATCTATCAAACTAAAAATTTTAAAGAGTTGATAGAGTTTTGTGATGAGCAAAATATCGCTTTCATCTCAGATGAACTCTACCATGGATTAACCTATGAAAAAGAGGCAAATTGTGCTTTGGAATTTAGTCAAAACAGTTATGTAGTAAATGGTTTTTCGAAGTTTTATTGTGTCCCGGGAAATAGACTAGGCTGGGTGATTGTTCCAAAACATAAGCTTAAAGAGGCGGAGATTTTGTGTCAAAATCTCTTTATCTCTGCCCCGACTCTTAGCCAATATGGCGCGCTTGAGGCATTTGATGATGATTACCAAGCGAGCGTAAAAGAAGAATTCAAAAGAAGAAGAGATTTTTTATATCATGAATTATCACAAATATTTGAGATAGACGCTATGTCCCAAGGAGCTTTTTATATCTGGGCAAATGTTTCTAGATACAGTGACGATAGCTTTGCCTTCGCTCGAGAGCTTTTAAAAAAACTCCATGTCGCCTCAACTCCCGGAGTGGATTTTGGCAATAACGGAACAAGCAAATACATCAGATTTGCATACACTAGAAATATAGAGCATATGAGAGAAGGCATAGAAAGACTCAAGAGGTATTTATCTAGTTATCGCAAAGCCTAGACCGATTTTATCATTTCTTTTATTGTAATCTATGAGGCTTTCGCCGTATCCGCTGAAGATTTGTAAGTATCCATAGGTGTCACTTATCCATGGGAGCGGAAATGTCCAGTTGAACTCAACAGCACCTTTGTTGTGGGAGTTGAATTTTAAATTATCTCTTATAAGGAGAGTAAAAAGATGCCTTTTATATGGATATGAAATCCTTAAATCCCCATATCCTAGATAATCATATATATCCGGGTTATCGTCTCCGCTAGTGTCATTTATATCTTTTTTAGCATGCTCTGGAAGTCTGTACCAAACTCTTGGCATGATAAATATACCTTTTGTTTGAAAAATTCCGCTTAGATATACTCTATTCCATGATCTTGATAGCACACCTCCTTGCCCATTTGATTGGTGCAAGATGCCTATTTTATAGGCTTTTAATGGGCTCTCTTTTTTCGTATATGGAAATATCATAAAAAGTTCAGGCATATAGTTTGTCTCTCTAAAAGGAGAAGATTTTGCGCTTGTTTGCCACCAGGAGGTTTGCGTATAGCCTAAAAAAAGTTCATTTTGCACTCCAAATATATCTTTTGCAAGACTTTTTTTGAAGCTGATTTGAAACTTTGTCTCCATTCTCTTTCTGCCACTATGATAAATTCTATCATATGTCAAAGGAAGCAGATAGTTCATATAGTAGGGTTTCACATCAAATTCAGAAAATATGATCTCTTTTAAGCTTGAGTTTGTGCTGCTGTATTTGTATCGTTGTATGCTATTTTCGCCAAAAGTCAATATGCTTTGATTATCATCCCTGTTTTTTAAAATTTTTTCAAGTTTAAGAGGTTTTATGGACGCTGATGCTGCTTTTTTATACAGAAGCATAGCTTCCTTGAATCTACCCTCTTTTTCCAGTGCCTGGGCTTTGTTGTATATGGTCAAAACATCAGAAGAGAGCAGATAAGAGCTGCAAAAGAGCAGGATGAAAAAAAGCTTTAAAATTTTCAATTCTACTCCTATTTAAAATTCATAATCAACAACTTTGCTGATCGTGTTTTTAGATTTTAAATCTTGGATCAATTCCAGGTGAGTTCTATTTGTTGCGTAAGTTTGAAGCTCTTCTTTGTTGTCAAAATCTGCTATCAGTGCGATATCGTAAGCTCTGCTTTCGTTTGAAAAGTTTAATCCAACTTCTAGATTTCTAATGACACT
The DNA here is from genome assembly GCA_026988975.1 of Campylobacteraceae bacterium. GTDB lineage: Bacteria > Campylobacterota > Campylobacteria > Campylobacterales > Sulfurospirillaceae > JAADIZ01. Next base: position 12,200 of record JALSKH010000047.1, on the reverse strand, counting down.
GATAACATTTTTTAGGGCGAGAATTCTATCTCTGATGAGTCTCTTATTTTCAAGTGAATTGTTGCTTAACTTTAAAAAAACTATATGTCTTATCATTGTTGTTTTCCTTCAAATAGTTTGGTTGGTTTTCCAAAAAAGAACCCCTGAAAATAGTCAAAACCCATCTCTTTTGCTTCATTTAGAGATGAAGCCGAATTTATATGCATAGCTATACTTTTGCACTCTAATTCATGACATTTTTGCAATATTTCTCTACATGTAGCTTTTGTTTCATCACAAATATCCAAGAGCCTTGTTATATCCCCATCTACTTTTACAAAGTCGATCATTGACTTGTCAAATATTTCTAGCTCCGAATCATCTTTTACATTTTCAAGGCATATTTCAATTCCACTCTCTTTTAGTTTTGCGATTTTTGCTACTATCTTTTTTGAAATAGCTTTGCCTTCACTATGTAGCTCAAAAACTGTGTTGCTATTTTTGTATGTTTGCAACAAATACAGAAACAGCTCGTCATCATTTAAATCTTTAAAAGAGAAGTTGATGCCTTTTTTGATATCTATATTTGATATTTTTTTTGAAAGAAGTTTGACTATGGTTGTATAAAATCCTCTTTTTTTAGCAATTTCAAGGAAAAATTTTGGAGGTTGCAAGGAGTCTGTTAGAGACAATCGTAAAAGAATTTCATTGTATAAAACAGAATCTTTGAAATCTACTACTTTTTGATAAAAAGGCAAGATTTGTTCACTGTTGATGGCAGTTTCAATCTCTTTGGAGATATTTTCCTCTTTTTCTTCAAGCAGTTTGATGGCAAACTGTGAGTAAGAGATAAATGGTTGATTCTCTTTTTGTGCTAATGATAATGCCAAAGAAGCCTTCTTTAAAGAGTCATTTAAATCAAATGATATACCGATATTTGTCTTTATAGGTATCTGTTCGGCATTACAATTAATTGTTTGAGATGATATAGTATTTGTTAGGTTTAAAATCAATCTTTCCGCTACATCTAAGTCAAATGCACTATCTTTTAGCAGAGCAAATTCATCATTTTGAACTCTAAAAGCTTGCATATCGTTTTTTTGTGCAAAATCTAATAGTGTTGATGCAAGAGAGCAGAGAATTTTATCGCCATTCTCATCTCCATGGTTGAGGTTTATCTCTTTAAAGCCTCTGATATCGACTAGAAACAGCATGGGGTATTTTGCATCTTTTAAGCTTTTCTCTAGAGCGTCTCTTGAGGGTAGTTTTGTTAAAAGATCAATCATGCTCTTTTCCTTGCCTCGTTGTATTCATCAGGTCTGTTTAGGTTTGTAAAAAGTCTATCATCCGAAAAATCAACATAGTTTGTATCTACTCTTGTAAGAGTGTCTCTTATCTTGTGGTCACCTTTTTCGATTTGCTCTTTCAGAGTGGGTAAAATCTTTGGTGAATATATAGCTATAAGTTGGTGCGTGCCAAATGGCGATTTTGCGATTGTGACCTCACTCTTTTGAGAATTTTTATACAGTTTTTCAAAAACCTCTTTGGTGACAAAGGGGGTGTCCACGCTTAGCAGTGCAACTTTGGTTTGAAATTTTGAGAGTATAGAGTACAATGCTACCAAAGGAGAGAATTCGTCAAATTCTTTTGTATCTTCTATGAAAGCAGCTTCAAAGTCAAATTTATCTTTTGATTTTGTGCTTACATGTAGGCTTTTAAACCATGGCAATACTTTTGAGATTTGATACTCACATAGAGTTTTTTTGCTCCCAAATGGCAAAAGAGCTTTGTCTTTTCCCATTCTGGAGCTTTTTCCGCCTGCTAGTATGACGCAAGGTAGAGGTAAAATCATAACTCTCTAGGATCGCTTATCTTTCCGGTTACCGCACTTGCTGCTGCGATTGCTGAATTTGCCAGATAGATTTTGCTACTTCTATCCCCCATCCTGCCTATAAAGTTTCTGTTTGTTGTGGATATGCAAACTTCATCTTTGCCTAAAATTCCCATGTATCCACCCAAACATGCGCCACAAGTCGGATTTGAAAAGACTGCGCCGGCTTCTATAAAGATATCGACCAAGCCCTCTTTTTGAGCTTGCAGGGATATCTTTTGAGTTGCTGGAGTGATGATTAGTCTAGTTTTTCTAGCCACTTTTCTATCTTTTAGTATCTTTGCTGCGATTCTTAAATCTTCCAATCTTCCATTTGTGCAACTTCCTATAAAAACTTGGTCAACTGCTACCTCGTCTTTAACGGCTTGACTCAAAGGTTTGCCGTTTGAAGGAAGACTCGGATATGCGATAACGGGCTCTAGTTTTTCCACATCTACATGTATCGTTTGGACATAGTGAGCATCGGCATCTGAGTAGAACTCTTTTGGCTCTCTTGCTAGATTTTTATCTGCTAAAAACTCTCTTGTTGTGTCATCGACTGCTATTATGCCATTTTTGGCACCAGCTTCTATCGCCATATTGCATAGGCTAAATCTGTCATCCATGCTGAGATGAACTATAGTGTCGCCTGTGAATTCCAGAGTTTTATAGAGTGCGCCATCTACGCCTAGTTGTCTGATGACTTCCAAAATCAAATCTTTTCCGTAGATCAATTCACCCGGTTTTCCACTAAAGACAACTTTGATGGCTTCGGGTACTTTGAACCAATTTCCTCCTGTGATGAGTGCAAAAGATATATCAGTTGAGCCCATGCCTGTTGAAAATGCTCCGAGCGCGCCGTGAGTACATGTATGGCTATCTGCTCCGATGATGACATCCCCTGGAACTACCAACCCTTTTTCGGGTAGAAGTGCGTGTTCGATTCCCATATCTTTTTCATCAAAAAAGTGTTTTAAGTTGTGTTTATATGCAAAATCTCTGCTTATTTTAGCCTGATTTGCACTTGCTATATCTTTTGCGGGGATGAAGTGGTCCATGACGATAGAGAATCCATCAGGATTTGCCAACTCTTTCATGCCGCTATCTTCAAAAGCTTTTATAGAGATGGGTGTTGTGATGTCATTTCCTATGACCATATCTATGTTTGATCTGATAATCTCACCGGCTTTTACTTTGCGCCCCACATGGTCGCTAAAAATTTTCTCTGTGATTGTTTGAGGCATATCTGTTCCTTGTTTTATTAATGGGTTATTTAGCTCCCTTTAGATGCTTTCAAAGAGACAAATCCTCCCTTTGGTCTGAGCCTCTTTGAAAGCATCTAAAGGGAGATAATATTGTATCAAAAAACTATTTAAGGTATCTTTGGAGCCGCTATCTTTTCACCTAAAAAACTGTAATCCCCGCCAATTCTTGCTATTGGAGCGTACTCAAAGTGGAGCTTTTGTCTGTTTGTAAAACATGCGTCATTTATAAACATCTGTTTTATCTCTACGATTATAGGCTTGTGAGCGCTTCCTTTTATCTCTAATTCATCAAATAATTCACAAAAGAATGCAACAGGCGCCCCTTCAACCATAGCTGGAAAATCTTCTAGTTTTTTGTCTAAAGGTATATCAAAAAGTTCGGCTTCACTCTCATCGTGATTTAACTCTTTTGAGCTAAAGTGCATCTTTTGAAGTTGAGATTCGCTTGGCATACAGATTGTGCATTTTTTACTTTTTCTTATATTTGCAAGTGTGTCTTTTGGCTCGCCTGTACTCTTCTCTCCGATAGATACTATCATGGTTGGAGGCGTTGAGGTTAGTGCCATAAAGTAGCTAAACGGAGCTATATTTGTCTCTCTGTCCCCAGTTACAATCCACGCTATAGGGCGGGGGATTATCGCTTGACGCATAAGTTTATAATTATCCAATTGGTCGTTAAAATTCAGTAGCATATTTTATTCCTTTAAGTTAAATTATTATCTTTCAATATATCCAACATCTCTTGCTCAGTTATGTTGGATTTTCTGTTTTTTGAGTAAATGCTCATAAGATATATCTTATTGTTATCGTCTAAAAAATAGTAAATCACCCTAAATCCTCCGCGTTTTCCTGATTGTGTTGAAGAGTTTTTGACTCTTATTTTGTAGCAATTATTTTGTAAGGGAATGCCTGCTTTTGGATTGTTTGTTAACTCTATAAGCAAGTTTTTTAAGTCATATTTTATCTTTTTGTACTTTTTTGACAGCTTTTTAACTGCGAGAGAAAACTCTCGAAGAATTAATACCTCACAACTCATCTATAAGGTCATCTAGGGTTTTAAGGGAGTTTGATTTTTCGGGATTTTTTATGATCTCTTTTAGCTCTTTGCAGCTTTTGTCAAAACTGTTTATAAACTCATTGTCAGCTTGCAGTTGTATATAAGATTTTATGGATTCAATTATAACATCACTTCTGTTTAACTGATGCTCTTGAGCTAAGCTATCAATGTCGTTCACAAGGTACTCCGGTAGCCTAAGTCCCACCTGTTTTTTTCTCAGTTGTGTTAGTGGTCTCATGATGTATAACCTTTTTTAGGTATTATATAATTTTTTATATAAATATGTCAAACAAATAATATCTCAAGTTCGTTATAGTATAATACACCAAATCAAATCCCAAAGGAGAAGATATCAAACTAAGTGAGCTGATGCAAATCTCGCAGTATATGCAGAAATATAGAAATATAACTACTATCAGAAGAGTTGAAGATACTATCATAGAGATAGTTTTTGATGCTCGGGAGAGTCTTTTTTTTGATATGAAAAAAGGCGGGGCTTATATATTTAAAAAAGATAAGTATAGAAGAGCTAAGATATATAATGCTCCTTTTGATGTTGTGTTGCGAAAGAGATTTGGTAGGGCTAGTATCGAAAATATCTCCGTTTTAGAGGGAAATAGAGTTTTGAGGATTTTTGTCAGTAGCGATAGCAGTTATAAGGCACAAAAGAGTTGTTTGCAGTTTGAGTTCACGGGTAGAAATACAAACTGTATCATTTTGGATGAGTCGCAAATCGTGCTAGAGGCACTTAGGCATATAGACTCTAGTGTTTCGTATCGAAGTGTCAAAGTGGGCACTGAGCTAAAGGAGTTGCCACCTTTTAAATTAGAAGAGAAACCGTTTCAAGTAGATGATATAGAGGTATATTTGTATGATTTATATGCGCAGAAAGCCAAAAATCGTCTTTGTCAAATCAAATCTCAAAGAGTAAAAAATATCCAGAAAAAGATAGATAAATTTCAAAAGATTTTAGAGAGGCTAGATGATGAAGAAGTGCTGATGGAGCGAGCTGGGAAGCAGAATTTTTGGGGAAGTTTGATTTTGAGTAATCTGGATAAAGTAAAGGGTTATGAGAGGGATATAGTTTTAAATGATTGGCAAGGCGAAGAGGTTCACATCTCATTGCCAAAAGAGGCTAGAAGTGCAAGTGAAGCTGCAAATATACTCTTTTCTAGCTCAAAAAAACTCAAGAAAAAGGCAAAATCACTATATATCGAGAGAGATAACTTGAAAGAAAAGATAGAGTTTTTAGGGAAACTTCTTCACAGCATAGAGCAAGCTAGTGATGAGGTAGAGGTAAATATACTCTCTCCAAAGCAGAAGCACTCCAAAAAGGCAAAGATGGAGCAAAAGCCTTATGAGACTTTTTATATGGAGGGTTTCAAAGTGATGCTTGGAAAGAGTGAAAAAGGTAACATTTTGCTACTAAAAGAGGCGAAAAAGAGGGATATTTGGCTTCATATGAAAGATATAGCCTCATCACATGTTATAATAAGAACAGATAAGCAAAATATACCTGAGTCTGTGTTGGAATTTGGGGCAAAATTGTGTGTTAATTTCAGCGTGACTCAAAAAGGCTCGTATCTGGTCGATTATACTCAAAGAAGAAATGTTAAAATGGGCGAGGGCGCTCATGTGAATTATGTTGATTATAAAACTCTCAATATAAGTATCTAAAGGAGGTCTCATTATGGCGATAGGTCCAGTGGGTGCGGTGGCTTATGCAAATCAGGCTATGCCCGCTCAAACCAAAATGCAATCAAATTTTCAAAATAGACTAGACGCTCAAGCAGGCGCTGCTACAGCTATACAAGATGCCGACAAACAAGAGATTGAAGATGTTAGACCCACAGAAGAAACCTATAAGATAGATCCCGAAAGTGAACATGAGAAGAAAAAAAGAGATGAAGAGCAGAGTGAAAAGAGGGATAAAAACTCAGAAGAGAAATCATCTAAAAAAGATGAGTTCAAAAATATCATAACCACAAAACATTTAGATATAAAAGCATAATATAACACTATATTGGATAAAATATCTAAAAATAGTTGGATAAATTATGAATATAAATGAGATTTACAGTGCCAATAAGCAGAGAATTGTCACTTCTGCTGTTTTGTTTGCATTTGCTTTAATCGTAGCTTTGGTTGACAATACTTTGCTAACATGGCTGGTTGTAGGGGCTATTTATATCGTCTCTTTTTATGAGGCAATGGCGCTTTTTTCACTGGATGATAAAAAATACCTTGTCTATGCTGTTGCGATTTGGCTCGCTGCTCTTATCTACCCAAATCCTGATGATATAGCTTATACCGTCATTATCATATCGCTATCTATGATGGTGCACAAAAAAGAGTTAAGTTACAAAAAACTTTTGCCGTTTTTTTACCCTACTGCTTCGTTGCTATTCCTATGGGCGCTTTATATGGACTTTGGTATGAGTAGTCTAGTTTGGCTGGTTGTCGTTGTTTCATCTACGGATATCGGCGCTTATGTAGTTGGTAAAAGTATAGGTAAAACGCCATTTTCAAAAACTTCTCCAAACAAAACTTGGGAAGGTGTAGTGGGTGGTATAGTGACAGCTACAATCTTAGGCTCTATCGTGGGGCTTGGAAGTGTTGATTTGAGTATATCTATCTTGGTGTCACTTCTTGTTTCTATCTCTAGCGTATGGGGAGATTTGTTTGAGAGTTATCTTAAGAGAGAAGCCCAAGTAAAAGATAGTGGCGCGATATTTCCAGGTCATGGCGGGATGTTAGATAGGGTAGATGGCTATATGTTTGGCTCTATCATCATGGTTATTTTGCTAAGAGGACTTCTGTAGTGATACTTTTGGGCTCAACTGGCTCCATAGGTGTAAATACTCTGAAAATGGCAAAGAAATTTTCTCTACATGTAGAGGCTTTGACAGCTGGTAGAAGTGTAGAGTTGTTAAATGCTCAGATAGAAGAGTTTCATCCAAAATATGTCTGCATAGCAGATAAAAATCTCAAAAAATTAGTAAATCATGAAAGCGTTTTTTGCGGAAGCGAGGGGATACTTGAGCTGATCCAAGAGTGTAAAAGTGATTTGGTAGTAAATGCTCTTGTTGGATTTGCAGGTCTCGCGCCATCTGTTTTGACTCAAAAACTTGGTAAAAGATTGGCTCTAGCAAACAAAGAGTCTTTGGTCGTAGCGGGTGAATTGCTTGAGACTTCAGAGATTATCCCCATAGATAGTGAGCATTTTGGGCTAAAATATCTCTTGGGAAATCATCCTGTAGAGTCTATGACCATCACGGCAAGCGGTGGTGCTTTTAGAGATACTCCTTTGGAGATGCTCTCCAAAATGAGTTCAGCCCAAGCCTTAAAACATCCAAACTGGAGTATGGGCAGAAAAATCACGATAGATAGCGCAACCATGACAAATAAAATCTTTGAACTCCTAGAGGCAAAGTGGCTTTATGGATGCGAAAAGCTAGATGCCATCATAGAGACAAAATCCATCATACATGCATTTGTCAATTTTGTAGATGGAAGCACAACGGCTCACATAGCAAATGCAGATATGATATTGCCCATCTCTTTTGCTTTGAAAGGTGAGATAGATGAGCAGATATTGCCACATGTTGATCTACTAAAAATCGGAAATCTTGAGTTTAAAGAGATAAAACAAGAGAGATATCCGATGTGGGAGATACGAGAGGATATACTCAAAAATCCTCAGCTAGGAGTGGTACTAAATGCCGCAAATGAGGTGAGTGTAGCTAGGTTTTTAAACAATGAGATAAATATACTTGATGTCGCTAAAATCAATAAAAAAGCATATAAAAAGTTTGGTAGCGTAAATCCAAAAAACTTGGATGATATTTTTCAAATCGATAAAGAGGTAAGAAATTTTTTAAAGGGAGATTTATGAGTAGCAAAACAGACTATAAGCTACGCTTGAGAGACAGCATAGTTGGTTTGCAGTTTTTGTTTGTGGCATTTGGGGCTTTAGTGCTTGTTCCTATTTTGACAGGACTTGACCCAAATGTTGCTCTTTTTACGGCGGGGATTGGAACACTTCTGTTTCAATTTATCAATAGAAAAGCGGTGCCACCAATCTTTTTGGCGTCATCATTTGCTTTTATAGCGCCTATCATATATGGTGTTAAAACTTGGGGAATAGCAGGCACTATGTCAGGTCTAGCGGCAGCCGGACTTTTGTATGTTGTGTTGAGCCTCGCGATAAGAGCGTATGGCTCAAACTTCATACATAAGCTTTTACCAGCAACCGTAGTGGGTCCGGTTATTATGACCATAGGTTTGATTCTTTCCCCTGTGGCAGTTCATATGGCTATGGGAAAAACAGGAGATGGTGCTGTTGTTTTAGTTCCTTTTGATAAGGCGATAGTGATATCTATGATTTCGTTGATAACAACTATGCTTGTGTCGCTTTTAGGCAAAGGTGTTTTCAGACTTCTACCTATCCTCTCAGGCGTAGTGGTGGGCTATATAGTCTCTTTGATGTACGGAATCGTCAGTTTTGATGCATTTGATAAAGCATCTTGGTTTGCGATGCCACACTTCGTTGCTCCACAGCTTAATTGGGAAGCTATCATATATATAGTTCCTATCGCTATCGCTCCAGCGGTTGAACATATAGGAGATATATTGGCTATCAGTAGAGTTACGAAGAGGGATTATCTAAAAAAACCTGGTCTTAAAAACACACTTTTAGGGGATGGTTTGGCAACCAGTTTGGCTGCTCTGTTTGGCGGACCGCCAAATACAACTTACTCTGAGGTAACAGGAGCAGTTACTATCACCAAAGCTTACAATCCAGCCATCATGACTTGGGCTTCGATTTTTGCTATAATTCTTGCATTTGTTGGAAAATTAGGTGGTTTATTGGCTACTATTCCCGTTCCTGTGATGGGAGGAATCATGCTTTTGTTGTTTGGAATCATCGCATCAATCGGCATGGGAACGCTTATAAAAGAGAAGGTTGACCTAGAAGATCCAAGAAATATGATAATAGTCTCTATGATTTTGGTTTTTGCCATTGGAGGCTTCACATTTGACTTTGGCGGGGTTGCTTTTAGTGGTATAGGGTTAGGAGCTGTTGTTGGGATATTTTTAAATTTAGTTTTGCCAAAAACTAAACATTTAGAGGGATACTAGAGAAATTAGGAGATGATGATGAAATACGATAGCAAAAAATTGATAAAAATGATGGTTTTTGCATCCATTGGCAGTTTTGTTATCATCTCTGTTGTACTTATATTTGTCTTTGCAAATGAGACTGTGAAGAGTTACAACAACTCTCTTCATGAACTTGCTGCCCAAAATAGCAAGAGAGCTAGAGTTTCTGCCCAAGAGAAGATAAATAAGATAGTAGATTTTGCAACTATATATAAAAACAATTTATATGAAATAAATAGACTTGAAGTTAAAAATAAAATTGAAGATGCCGTAGAAATCATCCAAAATATCTATATGCATAATGCACAACTTCCTAAAAATGAGATAATAAAAAAGATAAAAGAGAGATTTAGAGATGCAAGATTTTTTAGTAATAAAACAGGGTATTTTTTTATATATACGCTAAAAGGTAAATGCGTTCTCCTTCCAACCACCCCTCAGCTAGAAGGTACAAATCAGATAAATTTTCTTGATGGCAAAAAAGAGCATACAATCCAAAAGGCGATTCGTATAGTTAAGAAAAAAGAGGAGGGCTTCGCTACTTGGTGGTGGTATAAAATAGGTCAAAAAAAGATGAAAGAGAAGATAGGCTTTATCAAAATATTTAAGCCTTTGGGTATTTTGATCGGTACAGCAGTCTATAAAGAAGATATTTTAAAAGATATCAAAAGAAGAGTTGTCAATTACTTGCAAAATTTAAATTCCGATGAATATGGCTATATCTTTGCATATGATTTTAGTGGAAACAAAATGCTTGAGAATGGCAAAGAGTTAATCAAGATAAATGCATGGTACGATACGGCAGAAGAGAATCGTTTCATTCGAAATGCTATTAGAGGAGCGAGGTTGATTCCAGAGGGATTCTTTATAAATTACTTCTCGAAGCAGAAAAGAAGAGAGACGGCATATACAAGGCTTATTCCTGATTTGAATCTTGTGCTTGGAACTAAAGTCATAAATAGTAAAAAATTATACAATAGAGAAAAAAAGAGACTAAAAAAGAAGATTGATACTACGATAAGAGATACTGTGCTCATCTCTATCGCATTTTTGTTGCTTGTGAGTTTGATTTTTATGCTTTTGGCTGAAAAAGTCAAAAGATTGTTTGCAAAACTAGAAAACAGAGTTGATCAAAAAACCCAAGAGTTGATCGAGCAAAAGAGTGTCTTTGAGACACTTTTCAATAAGTCTCATGATGGTATAGTTCTCACTAAAAATAAAAAAACTTTTGATTGCAATGAATCCACGTGTAAAATATTCGCAACAAAGAGCAAGGAAGAATTTTTAAGCATAGATGCCAAGGATCTTTTTCCAAAAGTTCAAGAAGACGGTAGAAACTCTTTTGAAAAACTTGAAGAGCATCTTGATGTTGCTAGAGAAAAAGGATTTAATGAATTTGAGTTTATAGCCAAAAAAAATACAGATGAAGTTTTTTGGGTAAGCATAACAGTGACTGTCATAAGCCTAGGTAGCGAACCTGTGGGTTATTTTGTTTTTAGAGATATAGATAAAAGAAAAAAAATAGAAAGAGATTTTACAATACAGCAGCAAAAATTGCTTTTTCAAGCCAAACATGATGCTCTGACATCGTTGCCAAATAGAATCTTTTTGACCGATAGACTGCATCAAAGTATGAAACGAGCAGACAGAAGCGGCAAATATCTAGGAGTTGTTTTTTTAGATCTTGACAATTTTAAAACTGTAAATGATGTGCTAGGTCATGATGTGGGAGATCTTTTACTTATAGAGATAGCTTCTATTTTGTGCAATTTTGTAAGAACTACCGATACAGTTTCTAGGTTTGGTGGAGATGAGTTTGTGTTGGTTATAGATGAATTAGAGAGAGTGGATGATTGTTCAAAAATTCTACAAAAAATTATAACCAGATTTCAGGAGCCTTTTGTTTTGCAAAACACCCTTCTTGAAGTTACATTTAGCATGGGAGTTTCCATATATCCAAATGATGCAAAAGATGAGCAGTCACTGTTAAAATTTGCAGATATGGCGATGTATAGGGCAAAAGAGAGTGGTAAGAACAGATATGTCTATTATGATCAAAGCATGAATACAAATATGCTTGAACATATAAAACTCGAGCAAGATATCAAAAGAGGTGTAGAGAACGATGAATTTATACTTCATTTTCAACCTCAGTTTGAAGTAGGAAGCCAGAGGGTAGTCGGTTTTGAAGCTCTTGTAAGATGGCAACACCCAAAACTAGGCTTGAAGTTTCCAGACTATTTTATACAGACTGCTGAAAATAGCAATTTGATCATATCTTTGGGTGAAGCTATATCCAAAAAGGCAATTGCGCAGATATCTTTGTGGTATAAAGAGGGGTTGAATCCAGGAACTATGTCTATAAACTTTACATCTAGACAATTAGAAAGCGAGAATTTTTTCAATATCTTAGCAAATATAATGAGAGAGCATAACTGTAAACCAGAGTGGATAGAGGGAGAGTTGATAGAGAGATATATAATGAGCGATACTATCAAGACAGCGCAAATGTTGAAGTGTTTCAAGGATATAGGAGTCAGTGTCTCTATAGATGACTTTGGTACAGGCTATTCGTCTTTGGGATACCTGAAGTACCTTGAAATATCTAAGCTGAAGATAGACAAAATATTTGTTGATGATTTGCAAAAGGATAAAAGAGACAGGGCTATCGCTAAGAGTATCATAGACCTCTCTTCAGGCTTAGGACTAAAAGTCATAGCTGAGGGAGTGGAGACAAAAGAGCAGTATGAAATCCTTCAAAAGCTAGGTTGTCAAATCATACAGGGATACTATTTTTCAAAACCCTTGACTAGCGATGACGCAAAAAATCTACTATTGAAAAAGCAGCAAGAAATGCTGCGGCCAC
>JALSKH010000046.1 GCA_026988975.1 Campylobacteraceae bacterium | reverse complement strand
TGAAGCACTTGAACATCGGTGTAATAAAAGGGTTTTGCTTTAAATTCTACATAATCTTGATAGAGAAAAAAAAGACGTGCAAAAAGCAAAAGAGCTAAAACAAGCATCGTCAGCCAAAACTCTTTTAAGGTCAAAAAAAGTTTTGGTTTTTCTAACACTAACTAGCCCTTAAATCATAGGTAAATCTATGTTTCCCATGTCGCGTGTATCCATATTTTCATCATCATAAATTATCTCAAAAGGAGCATCTCCCCCTTGATGAGCATCTATAAATCTTGTAAATCGTTTTTGAAATAGTAATCTAACCGTTCCAGTAGGTCCATTTCTATGTTTCCCTAAAATGAGTTCGGTCTCCTCTTCAGGTTTATTGACAAATTTATTTTCATACTCTTTACCTTCTGCTTTGGCTTTCATCTCACGCTCTTTTTCAGCAGCTTCACGATAAACATCATCACGATAAACAAACATTACAATATCGGCATCTTGTTCGATTGAGTTATGAACAATAATATCATTAGCAACAAAATTATGGACACTATCTACTGTTAAATCATATGTTTTCACGGTTTCATCTTCTATGATAGAGACAATCTCATCCCAATAAATATCTGAATTAGCCAAATTTTCTATATGTTCATCATCTAAAAAATTAGATATTTTTTGCATTCTTTCTTTGGAAACACCACTTTTAAAAAGAGTCGTACCACAATAAGACATTTGAAGTTTTTCACAAAAGAGTCTCCATGAAATACCTTGCTTATCTTTTGCTTTTTTTATGTACGTTTCCCAAACAGATTTATCAATGCAACCATTGTTTGGATTACTTTTAATATCTAATAGAGTAGCAAGATATTTAGAGGAGAATGCTCCTCTTTTACCATAACTTCCCACATGAATTAAAAATTTTTCTAAATCCGTTTTTCCTTGAACCGAGACATGATAACTTGGACGATACTCTTTGTCTCCTTTTATCTGTTTGACTTCTCTAACCCTTGAAATAATACCTACTCGTAAAAGTAATGAACGCACTTGTTGGGCTAAAACATAACTTGTTGAGGCATAATATACCGTTACAGTGTCTCTTCTATTTTTCTGTTCTTGCATCGTAATTGAACCATCTGTTGCCCAAAGATGTTTTAAAAAAAGTTTTATTGAAGCATCACTACATTCAAAGACTGCTTCTGGGATTTTTTTATCATAAGAGCGAACTCTATCTATCTTTAATTTTTCGTACCATAAAGTAATTGGATGTTTTCGCTTATGTGTTAAATGATAAGGTGAAGTCAAATATAAATGCCACCAAGTATCTTGTTCAACTATTCTAGCATCTATATCAAAAAGCTCTTTGGCGACTCTCTGCACAACTTCAATATTTTGTTTATCTTCATTGGTATAATGATAAGCTTGACCTTTTAAAATAGAACCATCTCCCAAAAGATGAGCAATTAATATTAATTCATTCTCTTCCAAAGCATCTTTTGTACATTGCACCTCCATTTTATTAGGAGTTGCTATCTTATCCCCTACGTTTAAACTATCTAATCTACTCCATCCACTTAATCTATAAAACTTATGATTTTCCGTTGCTTTGATGGTTTTACCTGATTGAGTTGTTAATTTATAGGTTTTTTTCTCTCCCGAAAAGAAAGCATTTGTTATTGTAAAATTTTCAACCTTTAATCTACTGTTCATCGATTTTACTTTTAAAGGAAGAAGCATTTTTTGCGTAGCTAATTCTTCAATTCTATATCTTTTTCCACTATCTGCATCTACAATAATCGAATCACCAGCAAGACAACCACTTTCACGAAGGTCAGAGAGCATCGGACGCTTGTTATCTCGACTCTCCACCCCACGGTTGAGCTGTGAAAGTGCCAAAATAGGAATTTCCAACTCCCTAGCCAACTGCTTCAATCCCCTAGAAATCTCCGAAATAACCTGTTGTCGTCCCTCTGAACTGTCCCCACTCATTAACTGTAAATAGTCAATAATCGCCATGGTAATCTCAGGATGTTTTGCTTTTAGCTTACGCAGTTTTGAACGAACATGGTGAATGGTTGCCATTCCTCCATCATCTACAAAGAGCTTACGCCCTGCCATTTTATCAGATGCTTTTGAAAGGTTTGACCACTCATCATCGCTTAAATCTCCAATCCGTAGCTTCTGCAAAGGAATAGAAGTCTCAGTGGAGAGTAACCTAAGCATCAACTGCTCTGCTGGCATTTCAAGTGAGAAAAAGGCTACCCCCTCACCTCTTTCTATGGCTTTTTGGGTCATGTTTAGAACTAAAGAGGTATTATGTGTCACCGTCATATCTTCTAATAAGAACAGTTTATTACCATCTATCTCAAAACCATAATAGTCATCTACTTTGTCAAACTCTACTTTAATGCCTGTATGTTGATGGTTACGATTAGAAGCTGACTCTCTAGCCTGTTTTCGTGCTATTTTTGTGGGTATCTCATCTAAATTTCCAACTATTCTTACTCTATAAACTTCGCACTCATAACCGATACTTTTAATTCTTGCCATTTTAGATTTAAAAGAGCATTTAAATCCTAGACTATCTGCTAAAAATTTAATTTGTTGTGTTAAAGCTTTAGATTTTTGAGTAATTTCCATCACATGAAACTTATCATCATAATAGCCATCACTATCAATCAAACCTGCTAAAAGTTCTAAACGATTTTTTCTACTATTTATCAAGTAGTTTTGAGGAATATGTTTATTATTTAAAAGATTTTCATCTCTTAATTTTTTTTGTAAAGAGATGTCTTTTTTAACGTCACCACCTGTATAAGCTTTTCCAATTCGATACATAGGGCATTTCCCTTCTACAAAATGGGCATTCACTAAAAGAGATAATTTATCAGCATATTTTCCTAGATAATTAACAATTTCATTGTCTTGTGTGGCGATTTCAACATTTGAGCTTGTTCCATCTCCTAACCAAAGCCCTAAAAAATAAGGTTCTATATTAGTTTTTTTCTCTGGAAAATCCACAGCAACACTGTACCCCTTATAATTACTCTTAAACTTAGTGGACTTCTCTAAATATTCAGAAAGCTCAATGTTTAAAATATCACCATGTTTATGTTTTCCCTCATTTCGAGAACGTTTAAGTGATAAAATATGCGATTTATTAACCCTATAATCTATCCCTT
Organism: Campylobacteraceae bacterium; assembly: GCA_026988975.1. Taxonomy (GTDB): domain Bacteria; phylum Campylobacterota; class Campylobacteria; order Campylobacterales; family Sulfurospirillaceae; genus JAADIZ01. Next base: position 658 of record JALSKH010000046.1, on the reverse strand, counting down.
TATTTTGCCGAACCCAATACATCTCTTCACGTCCACGAGCCAAAGAGAGTACCTTTCTAGGAGTAGAGTCATCACCCATTAACTCATCACCCACCACAACATCTTCTACTTTTTTAAGCTCTCCAGAATACATTAACACCTTTGTACCTTTTCCAAGGCATTTCCCCATCGCAGGACGTGCAGCAATAATCACCAAATCCCCTTTACCAAACCCTTGTGTTTTATCATTAAGGTTATGAAACCCTGTGTCAATCCCAAGCAGTTTAGAGTTACCTAAGGCTTTTAGACGGTTAATCTCTTCTATCATTGAAAGGGTTATCTCTTTGGACTCTCTAAAGTCTTCAGAGGTGGAGTTTTGCGTAATCTCATAGAGCTTTTTCTCCACCATATTCATCACTTCATCGGTGGGCAAGTCATCTTCTATGGTTACTTTTTTGATGGTCGTTGCCAAAGTAGCTAAGGCTCTTTTGGTTGAACGTGATTTGATTTCACCCAAATATGCGTCCGTATTAGAGATAGGGTTAGAGGCTAAAATGTCAAGAAGTGCTACCTCATCATAATTATCACTGCTACTTAATTTACTCTTTAAAAACTCTTCATCAATCGGCTTGTCTTCACGTGCAAGTTCTTCCATGGCTGAAAATACATGCTGATGAAA